>JAJBBL010000036.1 GCA_020532365.1 Candidatus Cloacimonadota bacterium
TGGACGGGCTCCAACCGGCACGAGTGAGCCCTAAAGGATAACTATCAACAATCGATTCCATATCGTCAAGATACGCTTCTTTACGATCTGCTTGGTCTTTATGTCCGGATACACTGGGAAGAGTCATCGCCACTTCACCAGAAAGTCTAACCTTTGAAGGGGTGTCGGTACGAATGAGGGGGATTAGATCAACCATTTTGGTTAGTATGGATGGCTCAAACTCAAGTTTACTATCAACATTAGCCATTAATAGAGACTTGTTTTCGTTGCCGATCTTAGGACGTCTGTCTGAGACTTTTTCCGATTGATAGATAAAGGTTCCACCTACTTGTGCTAAATCGCTGAAAGCCCAGTCGGCTCGGAATCCCATCAACGTTTTGGATTCCACAGCAAAGAGGGGCACATATTCGTAGTTAATTTCGATGTCTGAATCGGGATTCTTACCTTTATCAGTGAGGAAGGTGACGTGTCCGAAATCATAGTCGACCAAATAATGGATGTTCTCTTGTAATGTTTCACCATCAACGATTACCCGCACTGAGCCGGGTAGAAGGTTCATTTGACCTAACTCGATTTTATCGCGCCCTACTTTGCCGACGATGGAGAGGTAGACATTGATCTGCTCGAGATCTGAAGAGCTAAAAGTTTCGTGTTCATAAATAACGTGGTCGGAGAACGCTTGGAAAGGTTCAATAAAGGGGAGGATGATATAGCCGGAGTTGAGGTTAATAGTCTCATCATAACCGTTAATAACGCCGTCACCATTGGTATCTAACCTTAAATATTCGTTAATTTCGATTCCGCCAGGGATTACATTGTCGTCTGCATAGTAGTTGAGCGATCCGTCAGGGTTGTAGGTAAAGAAGTTTACTCTAAAGCCGTCGTTCTGAATGTTTTTCTTGTTTAAGTTATACATATTACGTACTTGTAACGGCCAGGTTTCGGCGTCGTGAGGTGATTGATTAGCTCGACGGATCATCTTCACCCTAAGGTTCATCTCATCGGGGTTACCGATTTGTATTCCATCTCGCTGAGTGTAGGTGACGCCTATGGAGTGGCGCCGCTCTATAGCCCGATGGAGAGTTAGGGTTCCCGTGTCAAAGTCGATAGAGAAGTCAGTATTGATTTCTAAGATAAGAAAGTTATAAGGGTCTATTTCATTGGGGTTCTCTCCTATTTCCCAACCGTTAATCGTATTCTCTGAATAATCGATCTGTCCTATATCAAGATAGACTCTGAAAGGTTGATCTTTGTCGGGGAGTAGCTCCGGTTTGGCGATAACCCAGGCGCCAGTATTAGTAGTTCTAATAGCATTATGAGCATAGCCAGGTAGGTTTGAATCTCCATCTTCATATAAATCAAAGAGGTCTTTTGGATTGTGGATGTAATAGTGGGTGCGCTCCACAAAGTCCTTACTTCTATATTGAAGTGAGTCTGCTGCGTCAGTACCGGTAAACTTTTTTGTCAGCTTAGCCGACTCTTCTTTACTGGCGATAGCGGTAAGTTTGAGATCGCCAAGCTTGAAGTCGCCCCTAACTCCGAAGAGCCCTTTTGAAGAAGCAGAGTAGCTGATAAACTGAGAACCACTCAAAGCAAGAGAGATGTTACCACCTTTTATCGATTGGACGATCTCATCTTCGTCACCTTTATACTCGATTTCAACATTACTCGGGTCGGCAAAAGAAGCATCGGCTGAAGAGTTATGCTTTACGTTTACAAAGATCTTTTCACCGATTGTACCCCTTAACAAAAGATTGAGATCCTGTCGCATATCGAGACTAAACGAAGAGCCGTCACCCCTTTCGGTGAGACGTCGGTCATCACGCTTGGTGCTACTTCCAGAGATGGTTAACTTTTGACTACCGGTGAGGCTGAGCCTGCTCGGTCGATCACCTATAAATCTGCGTAAAGAGCGGGGGAGTGGTGGAAGATCGATAACGATGTCGGGGATAAGACCTGTTTCAGATTCTCGTTTCTCATCTTTGAGAAGCACCTGCATTTTATCGTTGAGCTGGGCATTAAATTGAGCGGCAAATGTGTTGTTTAAGTAATTGTCGTAAGAGAGCTCTATTGGATGGTAGAGTTCGAACTTACCGGCAATTTTAGGCATAAGAATGATTGTATTGGAGACGGGGTCGATCTCTTTCGAAGTAGTGATGTTTAAGTCTCTAAGAAAATAATCGTTCTTACCGAAAAAGGAGAGTCCACCTTTAGTTTTCATTACGTCGACATTGTTGTTCTTTATAATCGGCGCGCCAGAAAGGGTGAGATTGATGTAACTATTGTACTCACCCACTACGCCAGACTCTTGCTCCGGTTCGGAGCTCTTCTTGTCCTGTGCAGCGTAGTTGAGAGAAGTTAGAACAATAAGGATGATGATGACGAAGCCGATTCTTTTGAACATTGGGGTAAAGCTTGGAACTCTATTTCTGGAGGTGAGATTTACAAATAAGATAGAGCCCATCGAGCGTAAGCTTCTTGTCGAAATGGTCTATCTCGGTAAAAGATTTTTCGAGTAAAGTGGAGACCCCGCCGGTGGCTACAGCCTGGATATTAGAGAGTTCAGTGTGCTCCGCTTTAA
>JAJBBL010000070.1 GCA_020532365.1 Candidatus Cloacimonadota bacterium
AAATAGCAGGGCAAAGTCGGTAGTAATTGGCGGATGGATGTATTTTTCACTAATTGATTTAGCGAATGCTTTCACTGTATCAGCCAGCTTCTTTCTCTTATCGTCGATAGTGACTTTATCTCCAGTTTCATAAGCATCTTGGAGAGCATAGTAGTCTTCCATAGGGAACTTAGCATCGATAGGCAGGTAAACGAATTCTTGCTCTTTATCTCTACCGGGTAGTTTGATAGCAAAATCTACTCGCGTAACCTTATTCTTGCCTGTTTGCAAGCCAAATTGTTCTTCATACTGATCCGGAGCAAAAAGCTGGTCTAATATATTCTTCAGCTGGTATTCGCCCATTATTCCTCTCGTTTTAACATTTGAGAGGACATTCTTAAGACCACCAACATCAGCAGCCAGATTCTTCATATCTCCAAGACCTTGATGCACCTGCTCTAAGCGCTCACTAACCTGCTTGAACGACTCGTTAAGTCTTTTCTCCAAAGTCGTCTGCAGCTTTTCATCAACGACACCTCTCATTTCGTCCAACTTCTTACTATTTTCATCACGAAGCTCTTTCAGTTGTTCTGCAATAGTTCCCCGCATTCTTTCGAGTCTCTCTGCAAACTCATTCATCCTTTGAAAGAAACTATCTTGAAAAGTAGATGACGTTTTACCGGTCTCTTCCCTTAAGTTTTGGGAGTTTCTATTCGACTCTTCTCGACTTCGGGTCAGTTCATCTTTTAAGACCCCTTCATACCGCTGCAATGTATTTTCAAACAGCGCTATCTTGCTAAACACCTCTTCGTTACCACTATTCTCCCTCTTTTTAAGCGAGACCAGAACGACGATTAACATTACTACTTGAAGTACTAACATTAAGATCATCAACATAATTACGTTCATTGGCAAACTCCTTTATTTTTTGGAGTAGTGGCACTTTTATTCATCTACGGATATATCCTATAAATCATCCTTGGGAATGGTATAGTCTCTCTGATGTGCTGTACGCCAGACATCCAAGCGACCAACCGCTCCAAACCGATACCGAAGCCGCTATGTGGAACGCTTCCATATTGGCGAAGATCAAGATACCACTGATACTCCTCTAATGACATATTATCATCGATCATCCTACTTTTGAGAAAATCAAAATTATCTTCACGCTGTGAACCACCTATTATTTCACCAAAACCATCCGGTGCAATAATATCGTTACCCAGCACCAAATCAGGGTTTTCAGGGTCTCGCTTCATATAAAAAGCTTTTATTGCTTTTGGCCAGCGTTCAATAAAAAGTGGCACCTCTGAACCTTCAGTCAGCATTGCCTCTTCTTGAGCTCCAAAGTCATCATTATAGTCAATCTCAACCCCTTTTGCTTTCAACTGATCTATCGCCTCTCTATGGGTGATTCTTCTAAAGGGTGTATCTGCTTTCTTCAGCCTTTCGGTATCCCGCTCTAAAAGCTCTAAGTCTGACAAGTTTCTCTCCAACACACGACGTATCACAAACCGAATAAGCCCCTCTTGGATCTTCATATTCTCTTCGTGCTCAACAAATGCCGCCTCAGCATCCATCATCCAGAACTCAGTCAAATGCTTCCTTGTCTTAGACTTCTCAGCTCTAAACACAGGGCCGAAATCATAAACACGACCCAGACTCATAATCCCCGCCTCTAAGTAAAGCTGACCTGATTGCGATAAATACGCATTACCTTCATCAAAGTAAGGTACTTCAAACAGAGTGGTAGTCCCTTCGCAAGCACTCGGTGTCAAGATCGGCGAGTCAAATCGATAGAAACCATTCTCGTTCAGGTAGTCACAAATTGCGTAATAGACTGTATGGCGGATTTTCATCACAGCCCACTGGCGTGACGAGCGGAGCCATAAATGTCGATTTGAAAGGAGGAAGTCAGTCCCGTGCTCTTTTTTAGCGATAGGGTAGTCGTGCGATATTTGAATAGGTTTGACGTCGATAACCGAAAGCTCATAAACTCCCTTTTGCTTAGGGTGTTCTTTGGGAATCCCTATTATTTCTAATGATGATTCTAAGGTCAGAGTCTTTGCCAACTCAGCCTTCTCTTCCCCGAGCTCCGGTAAAAAAGCTACCGCCTGTATTTCAGAAGTACCATCTCTAACGATGATAAAGAGAAGTTTACCTGAAGAACGGATATTTCTAACCCAACCCTGTAACTTAACCTCTTCTCCGAGATGTTTTGCAATATCTTTGATAAACACTTTTTTCATAATTTACTCTACTCCTCTATCTTTACAACTTTCATCTTATCCATTATCGAGAAGGCGACTCGGAGCGCTCTGGTACCAGACTCCCCATCAACCTTCGGCTTTTTATTTTGCGAAATAGCGTCGACAAAGGATTCCAATTCAAGCGTCAGCGCATCTTTTTCACCATCTTCGATACTGATTTCTCGCATATCGACGAGCTCTTCCGGCTTTATAGATCCTATCCCGAGCAGGACACTCGGCAATATTTTCTTAAAATCCTCTGCTTTCTTTAGAATCGACACTTTTTTCTCTTGAAAATCGAGTGACAAGTAGGCATCTTTCTGGAAGAAGCGTATTTTACGCTCT
>JAJBBL010000202.1 GCA_020532365.1 Candidatus Cloacimonadota bacterium
CATCAGTATCAGCCGGGTAAAGAGACTATTGCCAAACCGATCTCACCGGCAGAACAGCTGGCTAACGGGGTCAATGTAATGATGGTAATCGGACAGAAGTACCGCTTAGGCAAAGGACCTACCCGAATAAGAGACATAACAGACCGTCTATTAATGAATGAGCGCCAATTGTATACGGTTTTAGACCTTCTGGAAGAGATGAATTTTATAATCTCTGTTAACCCCACTAAGACAGCGTTTGTCCCTGCCCGCCCTTTGGAGGATTTGAAGGTTGTTGAACTGGTTGGCGG
This sequence comes from Candidatus Cloacimonadota bacterium, assembly GCA_020532365.1. GTDB lineage: Bacteria > Cloacimonadota > Cloacimonadia > Cloacimonadales > JAJBBL01 > JAJBBL01. The sequence goes on from JAJBBL010000202.1 coordinate 291, forward strand.
TCTTTATGGAAAAGTCTATTTGGAGCAAAATATTGATACCATCGGAGACTCAATTGCAACTCAAATAAGTGCCAATGGTATCAAAAACTTGGCATCACTTAGTGTCGCCAATTTAGTTGAACGTCTCTAACCTAAAGCAACGTCTAAAATCATCATAACAGTGAAACCCAACATAGCACCCATTGTGGCTAAATGGGTTGCGTGGTGGTCGCCCTGTTGGGATTCGGGAATCAACTCTTCGACAACTACGTAAATCATAGCTCCCGCGGCAAAGGCTAAAGCATAGGGGAGAATCGGGCGCATCGTTGAAACTAAAACTGCCCCCAAAACGCCCGCAATGGGTTCTACTATCCCTGAGGCTTGTCCATACATAAAACTTTTATAACGGCTGAGACCTTCTCTTCTCAGAGGGATAGAGACGGCTGCCCCTTCGGGGAAATTTTGAATTGCAATTCCAATTGCTACGGCAACGGCTCCCATAATTGTTACACCTTCAATTCCGGTTGCAACAGCTCCGAAAGCGACTCCGACAGCCAATCCTTCGGGGATGTTGTGCAGGGTTATCGATAAAACCAAAAGGATGCTTCTCCTTAAGTTTGAAGGGAGTCCTTCAGCCTCATCCCCTTTTTTAGAATCAAAGTGGATATGGGGCATAAGTTTATCGGCTAACCATAAAAATGCGCCGCCGGCAACAAACCCAATGGCAGCGACAAGCCAAGCAGGTAAAGAGGAAATTTCACCGGCCATCTCAATTGATGGTTCAAGCAAAGACCAAAAGCTTGCTGCTATCATGACTCCACTGGCAAAACCCAGCATCATATTTAAAATACTCATTTTGATTTCTTTGAAGAAAAAGACTAAAGCGGCACCTAAAGCAGTGACCCCCCAAGTCCCTAAAGTAGCTATGAGAGCCATTAGAACTGGTTTATCGGCTAGTTGAGCCATTTTTATCCTCCCCTGTATTTTCTATGATATTTGTCATATAGTAGAGAGGTCTTAACCATAGGTCAAGGCAACCGTATTATTTTGCCTGATAAAAAGGATTCTTTATGGATCGATTTTTTAAAAAAATAGAAGCGCTAAGCTCCCTTTCAATGCCGCAGTTCTCCATTGAGATTTTAGATTCTGATTCATATTGGTCTTTTGAAAACGGAGATTATAAAGGGTATGAGTCTGTCTCAGCATTAAGCGACACAAAATATTTCTACTTGGTTTATCCGTATGCACTGTTTCTCGTTAACAAAAAAGGGGAACATATTTTAACGGTGGCAATCCAACAAACCGATTATAGGGAACTTTCTTTGCTAACCAAAGAGCGGATAAGTGATTTAAATGAGGGGCAAAAAGGGCACCTGAGTGTTCCGACTATTTTAATTTTCAGTTCGGAAAGTGAACAAAACTTGGGACCCTATGAAGGGAACATGAAAGACGATGTAGTTTTTGGCCTATTGGCTGAGTTAGCCGCCGAAAAATTGGATTTTATGTCAGATCCCGTTAAAGTTACCCTTTCTTAGAACAGGCTGGACATATCCCGGAAAGATTAAGGGTATGATTGTTTATTATCAGATTAAAATCGTTGCGGTACTCTTTTAAGATAGGATCTAACTTGCAGCTGCCGAGATTTATAAACGAGTGGCACTTTTCACAGTGAAAAAAATGGGAGTGCTTATCGGTGTAGTAACGTTGGGTTCCGGTTTCAGAACAGGAGTAGACAAAACTTGTCGCTTCGCCGATTTCCTCCAGATAGTTGAGATTCCTGTAAACTGTTACCACATCACATTTCAACTTTATAATTTTATGGACTTCGGTGGCGCTTAGGGGCTGTTTTGCTCTCTTTAGAACATCCAAAGTAGCCTTACGAGCTTTTGTCATATTTTTTAACCCTCTTTTTCTTGACCATTGTAACAACCGAAAATATAAGAAAAACAGAACCTGCTATCACAACTACGATTGCCCCTACAGGCAGATCAAACTCCCAACCCATAACCAATCCTCCTACGGAAAATAGGGAGGCATAAAGCCAAGCCAAAATCATCATTTGCAGCATGTTTTTTGCTTTAAAGCTTGCCGTTCCGGCAGGCAAGGTTAACATTGCAATAACCATTACTATCCCTACATAGGTTTGTAAAAGGACAATGGCCACTGCTGTGATACTGAGTATAAGGATAAAAACCACATTGGTCGAAATTCCTCTGACTTGGGCAAACTCTCCGTCAAAAGAGGTCGCTTCCAGCTGCGGGTAAAAAAGCCATATGAAAATAAGCAG
>JAJBBL010000219.1 GCA_020532365.1 Candidatus Cloacimonadota bacterium
ATGCACACTAACGATTTGGATATCTTTTGGAATCTTAGTATTCAAAGCCAAGCGGATCTGTTCAGTGGTCATATTTATGGGAAAATCGAAATGCAAGCATTGGCAAAGGGCGTGAACGCCGGCATCGGTTCTTGAGGAGCCGATTGTATTAATCTTTGTTTTAGCTATTTCTGACAGAGCTTTTTCGATTTCACCTTGAACCGTTCTAACCTCTGGCTGCTTCTGCCATCCCTGAAAAAAAGAGCCATCATAGGCAATAATTAGCGCAATTCTTCTCATAGTTTCAAAATACTCTGGGGTTGGTCTCTTATTCGTCAACAGATGCGGGCGATTCAGGCTCTATAACCTGATGAAGATACGGCTCTATCTCTTCCTCTTCTATATCGTCAACTTCAAGAGGTTCACTGACTTGGATAGCATCGGGTAAAGCTGGCTCTTCAGGCATTAATTCTTCCTCTATTTCAGGGAGCGGCTCGTTACTAAGGGAATCTGGTGTAGGCTCGGTCTCTTCAATTTGAAGAATAAGCGGCTCTATCTCTTCCTCTTCAATGTCGCTAACTTCAAAAGGTTCACTGACTTGAATAGTATCGGCCAAAACTGGTTCTTCAAGCATCAATTCTTCTGATTCCGAGGAGGGTTCGCTGCTCAGTGAGTCTGGTATAGCTTCTTCTGTTTCAATTTCCTCTTCCTCCTCTTCTTTCAAGAAAGTTTTAGAGACTATAAAATGTTCATTTCGATAGAATTTATTAATAAAAGTGCTGTACTGGCTATTCTTATCTTCTTTCAAAAGCTCGTTAAAGAAGGGCTTTGCCTGCGTACTATCTTCCAAAACGAAGTAGCTGACATATCCCAAACTAAAAGTAGTTTTCTGTTTCATTTCACTAAGTGTTTTAGGCATAGTTCTGGTGGAGTCAGTTTCGATATCATTGAGTTTGTCTAACAGCTCTTTCAGAGCCGAATAGCTCTCAGCCCCTCTTTTCTCTGAGTGTGTAATTGCTTTTTCATACTCTTTTTCGAACTCAATCTCCTCATCTGTGGCAAAGAGGACTTTTTCGCCACTTAGTAGGGCTTTTGCAGCGTTGGTATATCTATTTTCAGGAAATGATTTTTCAAGCTCTGCCAGTATCTCCTCAGCTTTGTCTCTCTCATCTTTAACATTTAACAAGACCCACGCTGAAGAAAACATAGCGTAAGGGATAAACTCTTCGTTATAGAGCACCAAATCCTCTTCCAATTGCACAAGATCGTTCTGTTTTGAGTCTTCTTTCGGAGCTTCCTCCTCGCTAACTTCTTCCTGTAGAGCAACTTGTGTAGTATCCGACTCCTCTGTTTGACTTTCTTGATATTCGTCGCTAATCTCATCCGCTTCCGAAATAAAGAGGGCTAAGGAATCACGCTTAGCTTTAAGGCTCTTTTCCTGCTTAGAGATATGAGAATAGACGTTCAGAGCAGAGTCTGGCAGGTTCATTACATAGAGATAATATTCCGCCAATTTGAGCTGTTCGTTGATCAGGTCTGACGTGCTAATCGTCCTATCAGTTTCTGAAAACTGAATAATTTGGCTAACTACAGCACTCCTGGATACGCCCGCTTGGACAAATGTCGAGCTTCTATTTTCCGTCTGTATCTTATTGTAATACTCAATGGCATCTTCGTACCTCTGAGAATGAAGGAAATACATTTCAGCGAGATAGTAACAGGCTTCGGCCGAAATTTCTGTCCGTGGGTTATTCTCAACGATCGAAAGAAAAAGCTCTTCTGCCTTAGCAAGTTCGTTAATTTTAATCAGGCATCTTGCTTTTAGTAGCGACAATTTTGGTATCTCTTTGAGTTCATATTCATCCTTGAGAAGCTTATCTAAGATTCTAATACTCTGATCAAAGTTGTTGATATTGTAATAGTTAAGCGCTATTTCATAGCGTGCGTTCATCTTTATGCGCCGTGCACTACGTGTCTTTAAAAACTTCTCGAAAACCTTGATCGATTCTTCATACTCTCCGTTATCCAAATAACTCTTTCCAAGGTCGTAATAAGCCTGTTCATACTCTTTTGAATTGGGATGACGGTCGATGATATACTGCAAGTGTTGCTGTGCGCGAACATAGTCGTTCTCTTCAGCGTGATACTTACTTTTAAGCAGGTACACCTCAGAGTGGTATTTTCCAAATTCACTGTTATTTAGGAGGTCGTTAAGTCTTCGGTATGCCTCCTCTTTTTTCCCCATTTCATAGTCGATCTTAGCGATATAGATGTGTGTATCAGGAATAAACTCGCTATCTGGGTAGATACGAAGCATATCGTTGAATCTTTCTTTTGCCTGTAAAAGGTTTTGTTTTTTGTAGTAGAGCGATCTTGCCATCAAAAAGAGGGCGTCATCTGCCCAACGGCTATCCTGGTGTTCGCGCAAGATATAAACACACCTATCGATCACCTTATCATAATCTTGAATGGCTCTTGGTGCAGGGCGGCCGTTGTCCCGTAGCGGTTGTTTTTGAGCTGACTCGAAGTATTTTTCAGCGTTATAGAATGTGTTGTAATAGACGCAAGAGGTAGA
>JAJBBL010000106.1 GCA_020532365.1 Candidatus Cloacimonadota bacterium
TACGTAAGGATAAGACAACTATCATCGTTGCTCATCGTATATCATCGCTCCAGCATTCAGACCATATCATAGTGTTAGACAACGGTAAGATTTCGGAAGAGGGTAATCACGATGAACTGCTTCAGAAAAAGGGTGTTTATTGGGATCTGTTCCAGAAACAGAGACTTAAAGAAAAGATAGAGGGAAGATAATGAACGGAAGACATGCACAACTTTCAGCTGACTTACTACAAGGGAAGATTTATGATCACAAGATGATTAAGAGGCTTGTGTCATATTTAGCCCCTTATAAGTATTTACTCGCATTATCATTCTTCCTCTTAATCCTAATAGCAGCGGCCGAATTGGCGCTCCCTCTGATTATAAAAACTGCCGTTGATGAGCATATCGTGCCTAATAGAAACATAGTAGAGTTCGTCGACGAGGCGTCATTTAATGAGTTTGTCTCTGCTAACAAAAAGAAGAGATTTACCCCTTATACCTATGAGGGTAGACGCTATGTCGTTTTCCCAACAGATAACCGGATGTATTTGGATAAGGGGCTACTCGATAGGTATACAGAGTCTGGTATCCTGACGGACGAAAACTATTTCCTCATTACTAATAATGAAGAGAATCGAGACATACTTGCAGATAAAGAATACTACACTCTTTCAGATGAAATGTTAGCGATTTCAGAGAGCAATATTGATGTTTTAGAGAAAGAAGAGGCGAGTACTTTGAGGGACCACTCAAAGAGAATGGTTTTCTTTTACGGTATTCTATTCTTCATTTTGATAGTGGTAAGAATGGTCTTAAACTTCTATCAAGTGTATGTTACGCAATATGCTGCACAGAGCGCGATGTACAGTCTTCGTGAGGAGACGTTTGCTCACTTAGAAAAAATGCCCTTATCGTTCTTCGATAGAAACCCTGTCGGTCGCCTTGTAACGCGTGTTACTACTGATATTAAGGCGTTAGACGAACTACTCAGTCAGGGTTTAATTCAGATGTTACAGGACGTTTTAGTACTGATCGGTATAGTTGTGATAATGTTGGTCTTGAACTGGAAGCTAACGATTTTCAGTTTTATAGTAGTACCTTTCGTATATATCTTAGTCAGATATTTCAACAAAAAGACAAGGGTGATATACCGTGAAGTACGCAAGAGAATAGCGATGTTAAACGCCTCATTAGCCGAAGATATTTCCGGCATAAGGATTATCCAGCTTTTCAATCAATATTCCTTGAAAGCGAAGCAATTTGCTGAAATCAATCAAGCCTACTATGAAGCTTCGATGGATCAGCTAAAGCTTTTTGCCCGCTTTAGACCTCTGATCAACGTATCCAGGCATATAGCGGTGGCGATTGTTCTTTGGTACGGCGGAGGGCAGATCCTCAAAGGCTTTTTAACATTGGGTATGCTAATGGCTTTCTTTAGGTATATGGAGCGATTCTTTGAGCCGATAAATAACCTGAGTGAAAGATTAAACGTACTACAAGCGGCTATGTCAGGCGCCGAACGAGTGTTTGACTTAATGGATAGAGATCCTCAAGATTACCGCACAGAACTTACCAATGATGTTAAGTTTAAAGGTGACATAGAGTTTGATAACGTATGGCTTACTTATAACACTCACGCTGAAGGTGAGGCTAATGGTGAAAAGCTTATTGCCAACGATAATGGCGATTACGAGGTTACAATAGAGGCTTTAGAAAAAGAGAAGCGTCAATATCAGGACGGATACCAGGAAGATGATTTCGTATTAAAAGAGATTAGCTTCAAGATAAAACAGGGTGAAAAAGTAGCCCTCGTTGGACACACAGGCTCGGGGAAAACCTCGATTATTAATCTGATTTCCGGTATGTATCCATTCCAGCGTGGACACATCAAGATTGACGGTAAATGCTTAGACGAGTATTCGCTACAGGATATTCGTAGCAATATCGGTGTCGTCCAGCAGGACGTATTTCTCTTCTCAGGCACAATTAGGGACAACATAGTACTTAATAATCCAGACATAAGTGATGAAAAGGTGGCACGGATTGGTAAATACGTCAACGTCGACCGATTCGTCAGTAACTTTGCTAAAGGATACTATGAGCCGGTAATGGAGCGTGGTGCAACGTTTTCAGTAGGTCAGCGCCAGCTGATAGCTTTTGCTCGAGTATTAGCCTATAACCCATCAATCTTCATCCTTGATGAGGCGACTTCTAATATCGATACTGAGACAGAACACCTCATTCAAGACGCTCTGAAAAAGGTTATGGAAGACAGAACTTCTATCATTATTGCACACAGGCTTTCGACCATCCAAAACGTTGATCGAATCATCGTATTGCACAAAGGGCGTATCGTAGAGGAAGGGCATCATAACGAACTGATCGCCAACAAAAACCTATACTACGATCTATACAGACTACAATATACCTAAACTCTTCAGGGAGGCTTAATGGTACACATTTACACGGGAAACGGAAAGGGCAAGACTACCGCATCCTTGGGCTTGATAGTCAGAATGCTTGGACGGAAGAAGCGAGTCTGTCTAATCCAATTTATGAAAAAGAATGTTGA
>JAJBBL010000190.1 GCA_020532365.1 Candidatus Cloacimonadota bacterium
CCTTCAAAAAACGAGCCTGAACTCTCCGAGATAGGGAGTAAGATTAAAGAGGGTATAAACTTCATCTTAGTTAACAAAATATCGGAAGTCTTAGACTTTGCTCTTATAAAATAGAATAGTAGAGTAATGAAAATCGTCTTCGATATTTATGATACAAAAGAGCTTGCTGACGGCTCAGTAACGATAACGCTAATTGTTAAGCCAGAGCTACAGGTCTATCTCGGAAGCATATTAGAATCGCTCGACGGATATTGCTATCATACTATGATCGAAATAGACCAACCTGCTCAGATAACGCCTGGAGCGACAGCTACTCAAAATAATATTAAACGTCAAAAGGGTCTGAATATCACTACTACGAAAGGCTTTTATGAAGATGTAATGACCCTGCTAAATAATTTACAAGGATATCAGTTATGAGGAAGTACAACACAAAAGAACTTATCAATAGAATGATTGAAGGGGATGAAGTTGCTACCGCCAGGTTAATCAGTCTAATCGAAAACTACGACTTAGGACCTGAAATTATCCCTTTAATCCACAGAAACGAAAACAACAACTATATCATCGGTATAACAGGCCCACCAGGAGTAGGGAAGAGCTCTCTAACTGAAAAGATAGTTCTCCATCTCCGCTCCCTTGATTACAAAGTTGGTATTATCGCCATAGATCCGACCAGTCCCTTTACTGGCGGTGCTTTGTTAGGCGATAGAATTCGCTTGCAGCAACTAACTACCGACCCGGGTGTTTTCATTCGTTCTATGGCTTCACGGGGCTCGTTAGGTGGTATTTCAGCTGCCACTTTAGATGCTGTGAAAGTATTAGAAGCGTACGGTTGTGATTATATAATCGTTGAGACTGTAGGTGTCGGTCAGTCTGAGGTTGAGATTGTTAAACACGTCGACACAACTCTCCTTGTTTTATCGCCCGGTTTAGGGGATGATATCCAAGCCTTGAAGGCAGGAGTAATGGAAATAGCCGATGTTTTTGCAGTAAACAAGGCTGATTTAGCAGGCGTCGAGAAGACAGTATCAGAAATAGAATTAATGCAGCATTACAATAGTGAATCAGCTTTCACTCCTCCTATAGTAAAGACAATAGCTCGTGACAACGTCGGTATCGAAGAGCTCTATGAAGCAATTGTGAAACATCGAGAACACTTAAAGGAGAGCGGGGAAGGGGTCGCTAAGAGGCGTGAAAGGGTCAAGTTCGAGCTTTGGCATCGAATCAACAGTATCCTTTCAGACAGAATCCTAAAGGTATTCAACTCTAACGATACCGAGAGTATTATCTCAGAAATCTATAGTAAGAACACCGATTCCTACTCAGTCGCGGAGAAGCTTATAAAAGAAGCTTTAACCCCAACTCTTACAGAGAGTAAAGACTAATCGATAGACTACCTGTTTTTTATCTTTAACCTGTTATTTCCACTGGATTGCTTTTACTGGGCATTTTTGGATACAGATGCCGCACCCGATACATATTTCAGGGTCTACCGTATGTGGTTTCTTTACCTCTCCTGTAATAGCTTGTACTGGACAATTTCTTGCACAAATAGTACATCCGATACAGTGGTCTTCGAGAATAAACGCTTTCTTTCTCTGTCCAGCCAGCTGATCATAAATTGCCTTAGTAGGGCAGACCAGAGCACATTGACCGCACGAAATACATTTCTTATAGTCAATTACAGCCAAGTCATCCTGCATTGTTATAGCGTCGACTGGGCATTTTTTGACACACATAGTACATCCGATACAGGCTGTGTTATTACCACATCTTTTCTTAGCCTCTTGCCCTTTATCGTGTGAAGAGCATAGGATGTGTACTCGCTTGGAGATAGGGAGAATTTTAATCAAACCTCTCGGACAAGCTTTAGCACACGCTCCGCAACCAGTACATTTATCAGGATTGACTACCCTCATTCCTCTTTCGTCGAGCTTTAGAGCGTCAAACTTACACGCTGCAATACAGTCGTTTTGAAAGACACAACCGAAGTTACAGTAGTTTGGTCCATTTGAGACGAGTACAGCTGCTTTACAGGTTGATATTCCTTGGTAGTCATACCTTTTGAGTGTGTTATCATTCCCACCACTTTGGCAGAGAATAAAGGCGATTTCTTTTTCTTTAACAGTAGCTTCGATTCCTAAAATCTCAGCTATCTTTTTCACAGTATTAACTCCGCCAGGTGCGCATAAATTAATTGGCACTTCACCATTCACTACCGCTTCAGCGTATCCAGCGCAACCTGCGCTGCCACAAGCTCCGCAATTCACATTCGGCAGAATCTCAATAATTTCATCTATTTTAGGGTTTACTTCCACGTGAAACTTCTTTGATGCAAAGGCAAGCACTAAGCCGTAAGCGAGACCGAGTCCACCTATCATCAAGCTTGGTATCATTATGTAGTTCATCTATCCAACCTCTTTTAGATTTTAAGTCCTGAAAACCCGAGAAAAGCAAGCGCCATACTCCCTGCTAAGATAAAGGCAATAGGCATTCCTTGCATATGTTCAGGGATTTCAGCTTTTTCTAAACGCTCACGCAGTCCAGCCATAATTATCAAAACGAGGGTAAATCCGACCCCTCCAAGGAATCCGTTTAACACAGACTCAATAAAGGAGAGTCCATCGTTTATATTGATAATAGAGACACCGAGTACGGCACAGTTAGTGGTAATCAGTGGTAAGTACACACCTAACGATTTATAGAGTGCCGGCGCCATTTTTTGGATGACCATTTCAACGAATTGCACTAACGAGGCAATAGTAAGAATAAAGGCAATAGTTTGCAGGTATCCGATATTAAACGGCACCAAAAGGTAATGTTGAATTATCCAGGTAATAGTCGAGGCGAGTGTCATTACAAAGATAACGGCCATTCCCATACCGAACGCAGAGTCTAACTTCTTTGAAACACCTATATAGGGACACAATCCCATTATTCTGGAAAGGATAAAGTTGTTAACTAATATAGCTGAGACAGATAATGCAAATATGTTCATCTTACCCCCTTATTTCCTGTCCGCTCTGGCTTTTTTTCTTCATAATACTAATGATACTCATAATCAACCCCAAGGTTAAGAAAGCTCCCGGGGCGAGTATTGCGACCAATACTGGCTGATAACTCAGCGGTGCTATCTGAAATCCTAAGAGTTGACCAGTACCGAGCAATTCTCTGAAAAAGGCTATAACTACCAATGCTAAAGTAAAACCAAGACCCATTCCGATACCGTCTAACGCAGAATTCCAAACATTGTTCTTACTCGCAAAAGCTTCAGCTCTACCGAGTATAATACAGTTTACCACGATTAACGGAATGAAGACGCCCAAGCTTTTATGTACTGCTGGGACGAACGCTTCCATAAGCATATCGACAATTGTCGTAAACGAAGCTATCAAAACGATATAGCAGGGAATTCTCACCTTACTCGGCACAAGGTCTTTAATCATCGAGATTAAAATATTGGAGCAGAGTAGGACAAATGTCGCTGCCAAACCCATTCCAACCGCATTTACAATAGAAGTTGAAGTAGCCAGAGTAGGGCAGAGGCCTAACGCCATTACGAACACTGGGTTCTCTTTTACAAGTCCTTTTGTTAATTCTTTGAACGAACTCATTTGACCTCCTCATTTTCAACAAAAGTATCATTATGAGACGTCTCTAAATCAAGCGCTACCACCTTCATCATACTGGATAGTGATTCTGTTATTGCTCTACTCGTTATTGTAGCACCTGTGATTGAAACGATCTCACCCCCATCCTTATCGACTGCTAATTCATCCTTTATTCGCCCGTTAAACTGATCGGTAAACTCAGGGTTTTCACTGTTAGCCCCGAGCCCAGGGGTTTCCGATTGAAGTATAACTTTTATTCTATTGATTTTGAACTCAGTGTCCACGCCAACCATAGTATGTAAAACGCCACTATACCCGCTACCTTCTGCAACAAAGGTATACCCCACTACATTATCCTCTTTGTCGAAACCGATGTAGTAAACTATCTCTGAGTCAACCTCTTCAAATTTGACTGCATCGGGCAACACTTCATTCCTTGCGCTCTGTTCATTAAGTAGCTGGTTTTCACTGATTATAGGAGAAGTAACATTGTTTACAAAGGCGAGGATACCGCTTGCTACTGCAGCAATAATAAAGAGTATACCACCTAATTTTATATAATCCTTCATCTCTTACCTCCGCCAAACGCTTTCGGAATAGTAAACTTATCAATCAAAGGAACTACGAGGTTCATCAGTAAAATCGAATATGATACCCCTTCAGGATATCCGCCGACAAGCCTGATAACAGTCGTCAGTAGACCACATCCAATTCCAAAGTATATTCTTCCCGCTTTAGTTAGAGGCGAGGTTACCATATCGGTAGCCATAAAGAAAGCACCAAGTATCAAGCCACCGCTGAATATATGGAAGATCGGCAACATAATTGAAGCACTAAATATTCCGTCAGTACCACCAAAAATATAAGTTAAGATAAATACGGTCACTACATAGCTAACCGGGATTCTCCATTCAATTACATTTTTGATCGCCAACCAAAAAGCACCAATCAAAAGCGCTATAGCTGACACTTCACCGATACACCCTCCAATATTACCTAAAAAGAGGTTCTGGATGCTGCCAAGGCTTACTATCTCGCCCGCAAAGCTCTGAAGCGTTGACTTATCAAGCCCTGCCAATACAGCCGGATACCTAAGCTCTCTTAGCACAGCTAAGGGAGTAGCGGTAGAAACCAACTTAGTAACAGCCGGAATATCGAGATTAGAAATAATCCCACTTATAGAGCCTAAAGTGTTAGTCTTCCAACCCGCAGTAGTTAAAGTCGGCCAAGAGGCTACTAAGAAAACACGCCCTAAAAGCGCCGGGTTAAGAGGGTTGTTACCTATGCCACCAAAGACGTGCTTACCTATGGAAATGGCAAAAACAGACCCTACCACCGGTATCCACCAAGGGGCACCTGAATGAAGATTGAAAGCAACTAAAATTCCTGTGATAACAGCACTTCCATCAAGTACAGTTATCTCCTTCTTACGCAACTTTTGGATAACCGCCTCGGTTAAAACTGCGGCGATGACGCTATACAACGTTAACGTTAATGCTCTGATTCCAAAAAAGTAGACAGCGGCTATCAATGCAGGCATCAGCGCTATGACCACATTCCACATAATCTTTCTGACAGATCTGTTTTCGCGAATATGCGGCGATGCTGAAACTGCAAAGAGACCGGCTACACTCTGTTCCGGGGGATTGAATTTCTCATTTTTCATTATTCTTCTCCCTTCTTGCCCGATCTATTTCTGTGATTTTATTCTTACCTATATCAATCCATTGAATGAGCTTGATGTTTGCAGGGCAGACGTAGGCACAACAGCCACATTTAATACAGTCCATCGCCCCTGCTTTTCTTGCCCCTTCCCAATCTTCGTATTTAACTGAGTTAGCGATCATACTTGGCATTACATTCATAGGGCAGACGTCTATACAGCTACTGCAACGAATACAGATATGTTCTTCATCTTTTTTCGCATCTTTATCATTAAAGATGACTAACCCTGAGCTTGTTTTTGCCATAGGTGTGTTGAGGGTAGGGATAGCAAACCCCATCATTGGCCCACCAGAAATGACTTTGCCGATATGCTCATTGGCGCCGCCGCAGTATTCAAGTAACTCGTCAAATGAGCTTCCGATACGTGCTTTAAGGTTTCTCGGATGATTGACTATCTTACCCGTGACGGAAATCACCCTTTCGATGAGCGGCTTGTTATACCTTACAGCCTCATAAGTGGCAATAGTGGTTCCAACGTTTTGCACCACTACGCCGACATCCATAGGGAGTCCCCCTCTGTTAGGCACTTTCCTCTTAGTGCAGGCGTAAATGAGCTGTTTTTCAGCCCCTTGAGGGTATTTTAGCTGTAGACCGACGACACTAATGTCTTTCTCGTCTTTTAACAGCTTTTTGAAGTTGGCAATTGCATCAGGCTTATTAGCCTCTATCCCAATATATCCAGTCTTAGCGCCGACTATCTTCATAAAAGTTTTCAAGCCACTAATTACGTTTTCCCCCTGCTCGATCATCAAACGGTAGTCAGCAGTTAAATAAGGCTCACATTCGACGCCATTAATGATAACTACATCTATTTTTTTGTCTGGGGGGGGGGATAATTTTACGTGGGTTGGGAAGCCAGCTCCTCCCATTCCGCATATACCGGCGCTACTGATTCGACTCTTAAGCTCATCCACAGAGAGCGATAAAAAATCTGGCTCGTCTATTAGATCAACCCATTCATCTTTTCCGTTACCTGTAATTTCAATAGCTTGTTGCATATTTCCGGAAGGGTGTGGAAATCTACCGATCTTCGTCACTTTTCCTGTGATACTGGAATGCATAGAGATTGAGACGAAACCACCTGGTTCGCAAATCAACTGGCCTGTTTTCACCTCATCTCCAATCTTAACGACGGGTTTTGCCGGGGCTCCGATGTGTTGACTTAGTGGAATAATCACTTTACTTGGAATAGGAAAGTTCTCAATAGGAGAGTCCTTTGAGAATCTCTTAAAGTCATCACTGTGTACACCACCGGGGAAAGTCTTTAATCCCATATACAGTCTCCATTCACACAAATTTGTGACATTATCCTTAGTCGGTGTTTCAATGCAAGATATTTCTTTAACGTCACTTAATTTTGGCGGAATATATTCGTTATCTTTATTTGAGTTAGGTTTGAAAAATGGTAGCGAGGAGAGGATTTGAACCTCTGGCCTTCGGATTATGAGCCCGACGAGCTACCAAACTGCTCCACCTCGCATCATTTCCTCTACTATACCTCAGGCTTTATAACTGTCAAGGAGTAATATTTTGAAGCTGTATCTAACACCTTGCCTTACCTGTAATTAAAAATCTTTTACTAAGGGACTTATCAGGGGGAGAGGTAAAAGAGATGTTATAAAAAGAAAAGGTCAATTTCAAAGAGGGATTTAAGCCGGATTCTGTCATCTACCTAATAAGTAGAAGAATATCCATTTATCTAAGCCAGATATTACTATCCCCTTAAAGGGGTCTCGACAGACGTCAAGCTGACTTTTGCTGCTTACCCGAGAACATAATGCCGGGTCGGCACCGGGGCAAGCCCCTGTTCTCCTATTTAGCATTGCACCAGATAAGGCTTTCCTGGCATACATCGTCACCGACATACCCGGTAGTCTCTTACACTACCATTTCACCCTTACTCCGCTCGGTTACCACCACTCAAGGCGATGCCTATGAGTGTGGCAACTCGCTCGAAGCGGTTTCTTTTCTGTGGAGCTGCTCTCCATTACTGAAGCTTCCCGTTAAGAAGTATCCTACCCTACGGTGTCCGGACTTTCCTCCCTGAGTTTAACTACAGAGCGGATATTTACCCCTCTTTGAATTGCGCCTATATTATAAGCACTTACTCTACTTCGTCAACATTTTTTTCGATCAAGGAGGTATCGACTATCATTCTGCCGCAACTTTCACAGCTCACGATCGTCTCCTTACGAGCAATATCAATAAGCAACTGAGGTCTGATGCTAAATCCGCAACCGCCACACCCCTTGTTATTATTAACAAACACAACTGCGCGTCGATTCTTATTGTTAATCAGAGAGGCGTATCTTTTGACGATATTTAAAGGTAATGTTTTAGCGATTTGATTACGCTCATCACGTGTATCTTGAATAACCTTATCAACATTCACGATCTGTTTTCTCAAATCAGCCTCTTTATCTTGTAGTTCACCTTCAGCCCCTTCAAATCCCTCTTTAGCTTTTTGGTAGAGCTCTTTGAGTGCCTGTTCTTCATCCATCAAGTCGAGTATTTTATCATCTATTTTCTGATTTTTCTCTTTTAAATGGTCGATTTCAGAGTTAAGAGCTTTGTACTCTTTATTGGTCTTAATCGAGGGTAATTGGCTCTCATATTTCTCAATTTTTTCGTTATTACTTTTGACTTCTAACTCAAGCGTATCACGACTTTTCCCGTTATTATCCAGTGCTTTTTTTGCATCATCGACCCTTTTCTTCGCTTCTGCAACGTTTCTTTCCAGCTCTTCAAGCTGCAGAGGCAACCTCTTTTTAAGCACCTCTTTTTCGCCGATAACTTTATCTAAACCTTGCATCTGGACTAAGGAGGCCAGTATTTTTATCATTTATATCTCCTTTATCAGTAAACTAATATCTAAAGCTTTATGTGAATGAGTGATAGCACCTGTAGAGATAAAGTGAACACCCGTCTTCGCATATTCTTCTATGTTTTCTAAGTTGACACCACCGGAAACCTCTAACTCAACAATGTTTCCATACATATAAACTGCCTCTTGAATCATTTCTGGTCTCATATTGTCGAGCAACACACGGTCAATTCGACACTCGACAGCTTCTTTCAGTTCGTCTAAATCTTTCACTTCAACTTCGATCTTGTAGTTGACATTATTACGTTTAATCTGTTCGACTGCCTCCGTTATCCCACCTACTGCTTCGATATGATTATCCTTGATCATTACCATATCAAATAAGCCGAAACGGTGATTATAACCGCCACCTATACGTACTGCATACTTTTCTAACTCGCGTAGTAGTGGGGTTGTTTTTCTGGTGTCTAACAGCTTAACATTATAGGGGGATATAATGTCGACCATTGTTCGGGTTACCGTTGCAATGCCACTAAGTTTTTGCAGGAAGTTAAGAGCTACCCTTTCCCCTTTCAAGATGGCACTGGAAAGCCCATTGATTTTAACAATTTCCTCACCTTTTTTAAGAGTATCCCCATCTTTTTTATAGATTACGTAGCTAACATTACTATCTAACTTCTGGAAAACCTTTATCGCTATATCAAGTCCAGCTAATACACCATCCTCTTTAGCAATCATAAACGCACGCGACTTATCATTCCCCATATCTAAATTATCGGTGGTCATATCCCCGTGTCCGATATCTTCAAGTAAACTCAACTCTATGATTTGATCTATATTCATACATCAACCTTCAGCTATAGGAACTATGACATAAAAAAAGCATCTGCTCTGGCAAATGCTTTATATATGTCTCTTTAACTGTTCCGATTGTATTGTTTTTTTGCATATCTTCTGCTGGTCTCATTGTTTCTTCCCTTCTGTACAGTCTGAAAACAGTAGACCAATCCGTCAAATTTATTTTTCGCGTCTTCATTTATAGATATTCGTTCCAATCCTTTTTATCTATCTCTGTTATCACCTCTTTGACCCGCTCAGCGCTCTCTTTTTTGGTGATTAAAATAGCGTCGGGCGTATCTACCACTACAAGGTTTTCAACGTCAACTAAAGCTATCAACCTATGGTCAGAATGCACGTAGTTTCCTTCGCTGCCGACAGCAATAACTTTACCCTTAAAAGTGTTATTATTCTTATCTTTCTCAGAGAGTTCAGCTACTGCACGCCAACTACCAACGTCGTTCCAATGATAGTTAACTGGTATCACTACTCGATTATCTGCTTTTTCCATAATAGCGATGTCCACAGGCACTCGCTCCATTCTTGAATAAATCAAGCCTATATCGGCATCGAGACCCTCTTTATCCCACTTCTCTTCAATCTCCTCGATCAACTCGTAAATACCAGGAGCATATCGCTTGAAGTTAGAGAGTATTGAGTCAATAGTCCACATAAACATCCCACTGTTCCAAAGGTAGTTACCCTGTTCGAGGAAGGATTTAGCGGTAGCGAAGTCTGGTTTTTCTTTAAAGGTATTAATTTTCATTACCCCTTCACTGACTTTTTCCCCCGCCTCAATATATCCATAACCGGTTGCAGGATAGTCTGGTTGAATACCGAAAGTTACTAAGTTACCCTCTCTTGCAGCCTCCAGACCCACTTTAATACTGTCGATAAAGATATCCTGTTCGACAATTATATGGTCTGATGGGAGAATCAACATCGTCTTGTCTCCAGAATACTTTCTCTTCAAATAAGCTGCGCTGAGTGCAACACAAGGCGCAGTATTCTTGCCAAACGGCTCTATGATAAGATGGTCATCCTCTATCTTAGGTATATTATCTTTAATTAGGGGTATTTGAGCCTCTGTTGACACTACATAAATACTCTCTAAGCCGATCATCGGAAATAAACGCTCTACAGTCTCCTGAATCATCGTTTTCTCTGAAAACAGGTACAAGTATTGTTTGGGCGTAATCTCACGACTAAGCGGCCAAAATCTCGTTCCTGATCCACCTGCCATTATAACTGAAATCATTTCTCCTCCTGATTCCTCTATCTACTTAATTTTCACACTATAACTCAAATCTTTATCTAACAACCGAGTATGTCTCATCCCAGTGTTTTGTAAAGATGTTTTTATCGACTACACTTTTGGTGTCATAATTTTTGAAGCTAAAAGTCACCCTATTCCCATCTTTATCGTCGTATGAGATCGACTCTATAAGTGCGTCGTGCATCTGCATAACAACGGTTATTTTGGCTACATATTCGTCCTTTGTTTTCAAAGTAATCTCAACCTTTTCAGCATCCTTTTTTGTGATTGAGACGTCCGACTCCTGGATAAAGTGCTTGATGATATCGCTGGGATCGATGAGATTATTTGCTTGATTTTGCTCCGCCACGATTATCGTTCTCGCTAAATCGTCAATTACGTAATAAACGCCGTCGTAGAGCACTTTCTGCCCTATCGGTTCGCGATAGACGATTGCCGCTTGTTCACCAGATACATACAAAGTTCCAAACGAGTCTAAATCAACGTTTTGACGTTTCCAGTAGTTGTTCTGGGTGAACTCAACTGAGAAGCTCGTCAAATTCTCGTAACGTTCTACTAATCTATCGAGGATGTTTTCCTCTTCGGTTCGCTCTGCAAATAGCATTGTAGCGAATAACAAGATAGTGACTACTATCAACTTACTGATCGAGTTTATACGCATCGATAATCTCCTGAGTAGCAATCACTTCACGTGATTTACTTCCTACGTGTTTACCTATTATTTTAGCCTTTTCTAACGAGTCTACTAATCTTCCCGCCCTGGCATACCCTATTTTGAAGTGTCTCTGCAGCATAGATACTGATGCTGAGTCAGCACTTAGCACTAACTTTGCAGCCTCTACAAAGAGTTCATCATCGTAATCATAAAACTCGAAACCATCATCTGATAAATCGATAATCTCTATTGTTTGCTCCGGTTTTGGCTGTGTTCTCAAATAAGCCACTAAGTTCTCAATCTCTTTATCAGACACGAATGCGCCGTGTATCCTTTCTGGGTTTGACTTGTAGGGGGAGACGAACAACATATCACCCATACCGAGAAGATTTTCCGCACCGTTCATATCGAGAATAACCCTCGAGTCAACTTTCTGAGCCACTTGGAAAGCTATTCGCGCTGGGAAGTTAGCTTTGATTAAGCCGGTTATGATCTTGATCGAAGGTCTTTGAGTGGCTAATACTAAGTGAATACCGATCGCCCTCGCTTTCTGTGCTAATCTGGTGATTGAAAATTCAATGTCACGGCCAGAGCTCATAATTAAGTCAGCAAACTCATCAATAACGATTACTATCACAGGCAACGTCTCATAAGTCGCTTCATCCTCATCCGGTTGTTGCTCCTTAACCCTTTTATTGTAAGAACCTATATCTCTAACCCCTAACTCCTGAAGTAGCTCGTAACGACGTTCCATTTCAGAGACTGCCCAATTGAGCACAATTAACGCTTCCTCAGGGTCTGCCACTATATCTTGAATCAGGTGTGGAATCCCCTCATAACCGGAAAGCTCAACCCTTTTCGGGTCAATTAATATCAAGCGAAGTTCGTCAGGTGTTGTATTAAACAAAAGGTTACAGATCACTGCATTGATACAAACACTTTTACCGGAGTTTGTTGACCCGGCAATTAGAAGGTGCGGCATTCTTGACAAGTCTGCCACTACTGGTGTACCGGCTATATCTTTCCCTAAAGCAATAGTTAGTAAGGCATTATTCTTTTCCATCTGTTCCGAAAGTAAAACATCTTTCAAGTAAATGATTTCCCGCTGTTTATTAGGAACTTCTATTCCTATCAAACCTCTACCCGGAATAGGAGCTTGTACCCTTATACTCTTAGCTTTGATGGCTAAAGCCAAATCGTCTGCCAAAGACATAAAGCTGCTCACTTTTATGTTAGGGGCGGGCTTTAACTCGTACTGCGTAATAATAGGTCCGACATTAACGTTTACCACCTCAGCTTCAACCTTGAATTGAGCAAGTTTATCTATAAGAATCTTGCTCGTACTATTTATCATCGCTTCCATCTCAGACCTATCTCTGAACATAACCTTAGCAGA
>JAJBBL010000169.1 GCA_020532365.1 Candidatus Cloacimonadota bacterium
AGTGTCAACTTCTTTATTGGGGATGCTGGTAGCAATCTGTTTAACATTCTTCAAAAAAACAGTAATAGTGCCTCTAAAGGTAGTCACGGATAGCTGTGAATACCGAGATTCCATAGGGCACCTACGACTATTCTCCTTAGATTCCTATAGGATCAAGGTTGTTTTATTGGGATAAATACTTCATCTGTTTTGGGCTAAAATCTCTAATAAAAGAGATGTTTTTAAGGGGTAATTCGTTCCATTTATTTTGGCTGAGAGCTTTTTTTAGTCGACCGTCTTGAAAAATATGTTTGCCAAAATAGAGGAAGTATAATCTTTGTAATCAGTGAGGTGTATATGAGAGATAATATAATAGAAGCGAGGGGGCTAATCAAAGAATACCCGATGGGTAAGCATAATGTTCGAGCCCTCAACGGTGTTGATATAGCAATAGAACGGGGGGAGTTCGTTTCGATAATAGGTCCTTCAGGCTCCGGTAAGTCTACTTTAATGCATATCTTAGGGTGTTTGGACACTCCGACGAATGGTGAGTATTTTCTCGACGGAGAGAAGGTTAGTGAATTGCCTAAGAAACGGTTAGCGGCTATAAGAAACAGAAAGGTAGGCTTTGTGTTTCAGACGTTTAACCTGTTGCCGCACCTTAACATACAAAATAATGTTGAAATACCGCTCATCTATGCAGGGGTATCTAAAAAGGAAAGAATTGAAAAGTCGATCGGAGTCTTAGAGCGAGTAGGGCTCGGCGATAGATTGCGCCACAAACCTTCAGAGCTCTCCGGTGGGCAGCGTCAGAGGGTGGCAATAGCCAGGGCTTTAGTCACCGATCCGGCAATTATTTTAGCAGATGAGCCGACCGGTAACCTCGATTCTACCTCAGGTGGCGACATTCTTTCAATGATAACCGACCTACACCAGTTGGGTAACACAATTGTAATGGTGACGCACGATCTCAACATTGCGAAAAAAGCAAACCGAATGATAAAGATTATAGACGGGTTAATACCAGAAGATGGCACTATCGCTTAAAGAAAGTATAACCGTCGGTATTACCGATTTTTGGACTCGCAAAGTACGGAGTATAATTACAATATTCAGCGTTGTACTGGGTATTATGTCGATCATAGTTGTCCAGTCATTAGCCAAAGGAATACAGGAGTCGACACTTGGCTGGATGATGGAAAGGGGTGGGATGCAGCGGATAAATGTTGATGTTGATTGGCGTCATCCAAACCCTAAAAATCTACCAAGTTATCTGACTTATAGAGAATATGAATATTTCCGTAGTATGATACCTGAAGCTGATTATGTTACCCCACAGATAATGAGTTGGGGAAGACTGTCGGCCGGTAAAAATCAGATGCGAGCAGGAGTTAGTGGTGTTATACCGGAATTCCCAAAAATTGAGGATTGGCAGGTAGTAGAGGGTCGTTTTATAACTGAAACTGATATGGACAATGCTAACGATGTTATAGTTATTGGCAGTACTATCAGAGAAGAATTATTTGGTAACAAAGTTGCGGTAGGTCAATATATAACCTACAACGAGCGCCGATTTATGGTGATCGGTGTCTTAGAGAAGCGCGTGTTTGAGTCAAAAGCAAACCTGGTTGGACAAGGTGACAATATGCTTGAATACTTGAATATGCGTGCTTATATGCCGATCTCAACAATTATCCGTAAAACAAGTACTGCAGACGAGATTAGAATCATCACCATAAGAGCTAAAGAACTCAAAGATACACCTGTTCTGAGACAGAAAGTTGAGGATATTTTGCGAAATATGAGGCAAGGAGAAACACTCTTCAACGTTACCTCCGCACAAGAGAGTGCTGATGATATGGCAGAGGGAACCCAAGCGTTTCAAATCGTCTTTTTCGTAGTGAGTGCTATTTCGCTATTGGTTGGCGGGATAGTGATTATGAATATAATGATGGCTTCTGTACAGGAGAGGACGAGAGAAATAGGGATCAGAATGGCAGTCGGGGCAAGTAAATTCGATATATTCATTCAATTTGTGGTTCAGACTGTTATTATTACTTTTTTAGGCGGTATGTTAGGGGTTGTGGTCGGTCTTTCATTGCTCAACTTAATAAGCGGCTACATCGGTATCAAGATGGTTGGAGGTATCACTATGGTGGTAGTCTCCTTGGGAATCTCCATAGTCGTTGGAATTCTTTTTGGTACTTATCCCGCAGTCAAGGCGAGTAACCTCGACCCTGTTAAGTGTTTGGCTTACGAATAATGGGTGAAAAAGTCAGTTTGAAAGACAAGTTTAAGCAGCTATACGAATTTGGCTTCAAAGTTTACAAGCGGGTGGAGCAAGACGAAATATTTAAGGAAGCTGCCGCTTTAACCTTTATGACCCTACTCAGCGTCATACCTTTTCTTATGTTGATCTTCTATTTGATACCAGACATCCCTGGATTTGAACTGAAAATTTATATTAGCGACTTATTGTTGTCAGTACTACTCCCTGAGTCGGCTGAAAAGGTTGGGGTGCATGTCGCTCAGCTTCTTGA
>JAJBBL010000162.1 GCA_020532365.1 Candidatus Cloacimonadota bacterium
ACAATCTTTGAGTTCTTTTGACTTTTCATGACAAAATTTGAGCGAGTACTTTTAGCCGTCAAGCTTTTTCTTTAGAAGAGAAAGAATTAATAAGGAAAACAAAAATCTTGACGAATAAATTCCGCTTAATGACATAGATATGAACGAGATATCCAAATTACGTAGACATACATTAGAGGCTAATCTGAGAGAGAGTTTCACCGCCTTGCAGTGGTTCAAAAAGGTGACCTTTCAATCAAAGAAATAGTCAGGGGGGAAAGTTTTGAAAAAAAAACTGAGAGGTGCTTTGTCATTGAGTAGAGTGTTGCTGATATTATTGATGGTCATAGCAATGACGTCAATATTTGCCGATTTTAGTATTATTTCTGAAGGTTATGATTTCGTAGAGGTAGAGTTTAATCTACCCGATTTTCAATTAGAGCCATTGGAGGTTGACGGGGAGTTATTTTATCGTTTTATCGATCCGGACAAAGGTTTTTTGATGGAAAAGGGGCTTCCAGAAATCCTTACATACTCCACAATTTTGGCGATACCTGATCGTGGAGACTATAGTATAGAAGAGCCAAAAATTATCGACACTTCAATATATAGTGACATAAATATATTTCCTTCTCAGGGCTTTGATTTTGAAATTTCCCCTACTGAAGGGTTTCAGATTAATCGACCATTTTACAAGAAGAATGCATTCTATCCGTCGTATGTAGCTAAGGGCACAACCCCTTCTATTATGAGAGATATGCGTTTAGTAAGTTTAACACTCTATCCTTTCTCTTTTAATCCTGCTAAAAAAGAGCTTGAAGTTCACAAGAGGGTGACAGTCAGGTTAAGCTTTAATCATTCAGATAAGGGTGAGAACGAGATTTTAACTCCGCGCCGAAAATATTCTCGTAGTTTTGAAGGGTTACTCTCAGAAAATGTTTTAAACTACTCACAGTTTCGGGATGGTGATTTGGAGTATCAAACGAGTAGTCTTCTTATAGTTCATAGCAAGAACGAAACGATTCTCAACACGGTGAATCAGTTTGCAGAATGGAAGCGTGAGAAGGGTTTTTATGTTAAGATGATAGACAACTCGGAGTTTTCTTCAAATATGGCGATTAAAAACTATATTCAGAATGCTTATGACTATTGGGATAACCCGCCTGAATACGTTCTTTTCATAGGTAACGGTATAGGTTCGGTAAGTATTCCTTATTTTACTTTTCACGGGTCTGGTGGCGACCATTTTTACTCCTTACTAAACGGTTCTGACGATCTTTCTGACATATTTGTAGGGAGGTTTTTCATCGAAAATCTACCACAGCTTCAGACGATTTGGAATAAAATTCAGAACTACGAAAAGAAACCGTATATGGTGAACAAAAACTGGTTCAAAAACTCTCTATTGGTTGGAGATCCAGCGACTTCTGGTGTTTCTACGATTATTACTTGCCGTTATGTAAAAGAGACGATTCAGACAAAGTTTCCAAGCAATACCTTCAGTGAAGTATATGCTCCCCCTTTCTCTTCACAGATTGACAATGCTTTAACGAAGGGTAGCAGTTTATACTTATATCGTGGATTAGAGGCAACATCAGGTTGGTCTCCATCTGAATCGACGATGTCCAACGGCTTTATGCTGCCAAATGTGGCCTTAGTGACTTGTGGGACGCTTGACTATGTAAGCGCAAATCGATCTGTCTCATTAGCTAACCTTGGAACTCCGACTAATAGTCGTGGTGCGATAACGGTAATTGGGAGTAGTTCTCGTCAAACAACCACGGCGCTGAACAACAGTTTAACCGGCGGATTATACTACGGAATTTACAAGCAGGATATGCGCACAATGGGGGAGGCTTTAGTCAGGGGCAAACTCTATATGTGGCAAAGTTTTGGAAATACACACCCAGACCAGCCACCTCAATTTTCGCAATGGTTCAACTTGGTCGGTGACCCCTCTATGAACATCTGGGTCGACACCCCTAAGACTTTGAAAGTAGTTAATGACAAAACGATTCTGAACGGGACAAATAGCATCTATGTCAGGGTAACCGACGATACTGACCTACCAGTTAGCGACGCTTTAGTGTCACTTTACTCTCAGGGTGATGAAATTGCCAGATCAGCATACACAAACGGATCAGGAGAGGCAATAATCTATATTGATCAGGAGACTTTTGAAAAAGCCAAACTAACAGTAACAAAGCCCGATTATGCCCCTAATCTTAGTGAAGTATCCTTAGGTGAAGAGGGTGCTGTAGCCTTACACAACTTGATTATAAACGGAAATTTAATGGCAGGCTCCACAGTTGACTTTGTTGTCCAATTAAAGAATTTTGATTTGACTACTGCCAATGGAGTGACTGCATCTATTCACACTGATAGTGAATATATTGGTGTACACAAAAGCTCCTCAACTTTTGGCAATATCCCTTTTGAGGGGACTAAAAATAGCCAAACAGATTACCAAATTATTATAGATGAGACAACCCCATCCAACCACAAAGCAACTTTTCTTCTAACAATTATGGATG
>JAJBBL010000109.1 GCA_020532365.1 Candidatus Cloacimonadota bacterium
AACAATACTCTCTTCATCGTTATACCCCAAACATAGATTTAGAAAAGGGGCAGAAATAAGCTCTGCCCCTATGCTATCTAATTCTATAGTCTGTTTGTTCTGTTTAGTTTTATTCGAAATCCTTAATTAAGTCGTCATATAGCGGGAAGCTGTTGCAGAGCTGGTTGACTTTTGTTTTGATTTCGGATAGTTTAGTCTCGTTATCATAGTTATCGTAAACTTCCCTAATAAATCCAGCAATCTTTACCATCTCGCTCTCTTTCATATCACGAGAGGTAACTGCAGGTGTACCCAATCTTATTCCGGAAGCGACGAATGGTGTACGGGTATCGAATGGAACGGTGTTTTTGTTAGCAGTAATCGCTGCTAAGTCTAATGCCCCTTCCATAACTTTACCGGATGGTCCACCCTCTTCTTCGGTACCGAGATCGATCAGTAATAAGTGGGTATCGGTTCCACCAGATACAAGTTTGAATCCGTTATCTATAAGTGCTTTAGCTAATGTATCGGCATTTTTGATAACCTGTTTTTGATACTGTTTATATTCGTCTGACATTGCTTCTTTGAAGGCGACTGCTTTAGCTGCTATAATGTGCATAAGAGGACCTCCCTGTATGCCTGGGAAGACCTGTCGGTCAACTTCTTGAGCGTGCTTTTCTTTACAGAGGATGATCCCACTTCTTGGTCCACGTAAAGTCTTATGAGTGGTTGAGGTCACTATATCTGCGTAAGGTACTGGATTTTGGTGCAATCCTGCAGCCACTAAACCTGCGATATGAGCCATATCTACCATCAAGAAAGCGCCAACTTCATCAGCAATTTCTCTGAAGATTTTAAAGTCAATTGAACGTGGATAAGCACTTGCTCCTGCCAATAATAACTTCGGCTTAGTCTCGATAGCGAGCTTTCTAACCTTATCGTAATCAAACACACCAGTCTCTTTTTCCACGCCATAGTGAACTATGTTGTAGAGTGCGCCTGAGAAGCTAAGGGGGTGACCGTGAGTAAGGTGTCCGCCGTGTGAGAGTTCGAGTGAAAGGACGGTATCTCCCGGTTTAATCAGGGAAAAATAGGCAGCCATATTAGCTTGTGAACCTGAGTGAGGTTGCACATTAGCGTGTTCTGCGCCGAAGATTTCTTTTGCTCTTTCGATAGCGAGTTTTTCGATCTCATCAACGTATTCACATCCACCGTAATATCTACCATAGAGGTTATAGTTAGCTTTACCAGTCTTTTTGCTCCAGCGATACGGGTATCCTTCTGCGTATTTATTAGTCAGGATTGATCCTGCAGCTTCTAATACAGCTCTGGACACAAAGTTTTCTGAAGCGATGAGTTCTAAGTTTTCTGTTTGTCTTTTGATTTCCTCACCAATAAATCCGAATATCTCGGGGTCTTTCAACTTTAAATGTTTCATTGTTACCCTCTCTCCTCGTAATCTTTTATTTGTTTAATTCTTTTGTTATGTCGTTCTGCGTTGCTGTACGGAGTGTCGAGCCAAATCTTGACGATCTCAAGTGCATAATGTGGTGCTATAAATCTACCGGGCAAGACTAATACGTTTGCATTGTTGTGTTCACGGCTAAGTCTGGCAAAGTCGGTTGAGTGACATAAAGCAGCTCTTATACCTTTGACTTTGTTAGCGGCGATAGAACTTCCTATTCCACTTCCGCAGATAGTTATGCCGAGCTCACATTCATTGTTAGCCACCTTTTCAGCAGCCTTGAACGAGTATTCTGGGTAGTCGACAGACTCATTGGAATAAGTTCCGCAATCGACTATTTCGTAATCCTTGCTAAGCTCTTTTTTAAGGTATTCTTTTAAATCGAAACCGGCGTGGTCACAACCTAAAGATATTTTCATTATATTACCCTAACCGACCCTTAGTTAGCCATGTAGCAGCCTAATGCGATAGAGTAGTATTTAGACTCAGTATCTTCGCTGCGTGAGGTAAGGATAGCTGGTTTCTCCAGGCCTTGGAGCATAGCGCCAAGTCTGCCGCCGGCGAAAATGGTCAAACATTTGTAGAACATATTGCCTGACTCGATATTTGGGAAGACTAAGATGTCTGCATCGCCGTTAACAGGTGTAGGTACACCCTTAATCTCAACACCTTTAGGGTCGCAGGATAGGACGATGTCGAGCGGACCATCAATTATTATTTTGTCACCGAGCTTTTCACGATAGTATTCTGAGATTTGTCGTGCTTCCACTGAGCCGGGTATTTTATCTGTTGGTTTTTCAGTAGCTGAGAGAACTGACACCTTTGGAAGGGTTACGCCAAATTTATTTGCTACTTTGAGAGCATACTCTACCATTTGGATTTTCTGTTCGTAAGTTGGGAATGGTAAGACTGCTATATCGGTCATGAAAAGCAACTTATGATAGGAAGGTACTTCCATTACCGTAAGGTGGGTCAAGACGTTACCTTTAGGCAAGATCCCTTTCTCTTTGTCGAGAATCGCTTTAAGATAAATAGGTGTGCTTACCAGACCTTTCAT
>JAJBBL010000172.1 GCA_020532365.1 Candidatus Cloacimonadota bacterium
AATGAAGAGTATAAAACATTTAGCGATTTTAGTCAGTGTTTTAGTATTTATCGGAGCGTTAGTTTCACTAAACGCCCAAGAAGCAATGGTGTCTGTTTCAATTAGCGAGCTAAACATACAACAGGGTGGCTCAGCAGAAATAGCGGTTACCTTTGTTTATCCCGAAGATATGCACCAGACACTACAGGAAGATTTCTTTTATATCGATATCGAAGAAAAACCAGGCTTTAGCTTAGGGGAAACAGTGTATCCGGAAGGGGAGGTGGACGAGTTTGGTGTAATACACTACTATGACCAAACTACCCTGAAAGCGCCCCTTTATATAGACTCATCTGTAAAAACAGGCTCTCACAACATCACAGTATATGCTGGGTATCAGCTCTGTTTTGATAGTGGTACTTGTACAATGCCAGAAGAGGTTGAAAATGAGCTAACGATTGAAGTAACACCAGGGGTTGTTGAAGCTGCTGGTGATGGTAACATCTGGTTATATTTACTACTTGCTCTATTGGGCGGGCTTGTCCTGAACTTTACACCTTGTGTGTTTCCTGTTCTCTCTCTCAGGGCTTTTACTTTAATTAGAGACAGTCAAGATGATCGAAAGAAAATAGCGGTCAGCTCACTTATTTATTCAGCAGGTGTAGTAGTAAGCTTCTTGATTTTGGCTGGTATAATTGCAGTACTTAAAGCGTCGGGTGAGATGATTGGTTGGGGCTTCCAATTCCAGAATCCAACCTTCGTGTTCGTTTTAACCGCTATAATGTTTGCTTTTGCGCTCTCTTTATTTGACGTTTTTGTTATCTCAGCACCGGAATCACAAACCGCCTCCAAGATGTCCAACAAAGGGGGACTGTTAGGTTCATTCTTTATGGGTATCTTTGCTGTGTTATTGGGAACTCCTTGTACTGCTCCGATGCTGGGTGCTGCGCTCGCATTTGCTTTTGCACAGCCGGCAGCGATGATATTTGCTATGTTTTTCTTAATTGGTATAGGAATGGCGTTACCTTTCCTTTTACTGGCAATAAAACCTCAAGTGGTAAATAAATTTCCAAAGCCAGGTGAATGGATGAACACCTTGAAATTCTTGATGGGATTTCTTCTACTTTTCTGGGCTATAAAGCAGTTGAACGTTCTCTACTATCAAATTGGTGGTGCGGCACTTATCTCAGTTCTCTACTTCTTATTAGCCTTAGCGTTTGGTATTTGGTTGATTGGAAAATATGCTAAGCCTTATGAGCCAATTCATAAGAAAATAATAGCTATAGCTATCGCCTTAATTGTAGTTATCTCAGTTGGATTCAATACCCTTCACTTTGATACTTTAAGTGAAAATGGCGAAGTGGGTGCTAACACCTTAGAGGGAAGATGGCAAGTCTTCTCACCCGAAAAAGTGGAAGAGTTACGTCAGCAAAATATTCCTGTATTTATCGACTTTACGGCTAAATGGTGTACCACTTGTCAAACAAATGAGATGACTGTTTTAAAGACTAAAGATATTCAAAGTGCGTTTGAAGAGGCTGGGGTTGAAATCTTTATCGCTGATTTCACTAACAACGATAAAGTTATAGCCACTGAGATAAGAAAGTATGGGCGTGCCGGGGTACCTGTTTATGTGTTTTATCTACCGGGTGAAGAGGAGCCAGTTCTCTTGCCCGAAATGATTAACAAGAAAATGGTGTTAGACGTTTTAGATAGAATTAAATGAAAAGACAATAGTTTGGAGAAAGTTTAGAGAGAAATATGAAGAAGATTATGAGTATGAGATGGGCTATAGCGTTGCTAATTATCGCTACGCTAAGTTTAGTATCGTGTGACCGATTTGATCATAAATTTGAGCCCCCTGTGATCGATAACAGTTTTGAGTTGCATCTTAAAGAATATATAAAGGTGCTACAGGAAGCGTTGCAAAGCTTAGATGCTACCTTGATTGATAGATTCTTTAGTGACAGCTATCTTAACAACGGACTGAGTAAATCTGAGCAGATAGAATTTATCTTTAGTTTAGCCGAAGATAAAGAGGTAGTAGAGACTGAACTGATGGCGTTCAATATCGATAAAAGAAGTTTCACTTATTCTCTGTTCAATGGCGAAGATGAGCATATCTTTGACGAGTATGCAGACACAAAAGATAGTGGCTTCTTATTCATAGGTGATGGGGAGGATGCAGATGAGCCAGACGACCCAGATGAGCCTGAAAATGCTAAGATATTGGTCGAGCTCTTTACCGGCACTTGGTGCCCTAACTGTCCTTATGTGGAATCAGCTTTGGACAGACTTAAGGACGAGCTGGGCAATAGCTTCTACTATCTTGAGTACCATATTATGGATCAGTTCAACACAAATCATACAGATCTGTTAGGGTATTACAATCTTCCATCGTCCCTACCAGTCAGTATGATCCAAGGTGAACTAAGTATTCCTACCGGAAGTGCTGATGGAAGCTACCCACAGTATAAATATGCAATTGAGCAGAGGTTGAATACTGAGGCTAAAGTACTGTTCAGTGAATTCGACTACTCGACGAACGATGAAGAGCTCTCATTTGCAGTGAAACTCAAGAAAACGGGAGAGCTTGGTTCTAAATTAGAGCTACGCTACGCATTGATTGATAAAGAGACATCTGTAAAGAATTCAGCAGGAGATTTTTGTGCAAACGTAGTAATAAAGAAAGGTAGTGTAACGATTGATGAAGACGCCTTTGAAGGTGATACGGTATTGATTACTACAGACTTTATAAAACCGTCATACAACTTTACCTCACCGAGCTTAACTATCTGGGTGCAAAACATAGAAGACAACTATGATAGCTCAACTTGTGTAGTATATAATGTTGATGAATACCCAGTTTTATTAGTAGATTAAAAGGTGAGCTAATCATTCATAATGGAGGAATTAAGAGTGAATAAAAAGATGATATATATGGCTTTAGCGTTGCTAATGGTGACAATGTCGCTGTTGGCACAGCAAGTGAACGATTTTACCCTGACAGATGCAAACAATAACGAAGTTAAGTTGTCTGACCATCTCGGGAAAGGGATAGTAATCTTAGACTTCTGGGCTACTTGGTGTCAACCTTGTATGAAGTTACTTCCAGAAATGGATAAAATTCAATCAGAGTTTGAAGATGTCACTATTTTGGCAATTAATGTTGATACTCCCCGGTTATTGAACAAAGCAAAGGCGCAAGTACGCTCTCAAAAGTATTCTTTTCTAACTCTGTTTGATACCAATCAAACAGTGATGAAGAGGTTCCAGGTTACAACGATTCCGCACACTTTCATTTTAGATAGTACAGGAAAGATTTTATTTGAGCACACAGGTTACTCCAAGGGCGATGAGGTAGAATTACGTGAAAAAATTCTCAGTTTCCTACAAAATGATGAGGAGGAGACAGAATGAGTAAACGGTACCATCTATATGTTTTAGTGGTGTTTTTGCTTACGATATCTCCAATATTCAGCCAGGTCAGCATCACTGGGCAGAATGAGAGTGAATATACATATAAAGCAGTACCTGACTCACTCAACAATTTCTTTGAAAGTGAGACGAACATAAGGCTCGATTATCAGAATATAGAGATAGGGTTCTCTTTTTTGGCCTATCTGCCTAAGTATGATCAATTTGAAGCAGTTAAAGACCTCAACTCTGATGATGTTAATTATCGTTGGGATGATCGTTACATTCAACTTAATCTCTCGTCAATGAATGTTAGAGCGGGTACTTTTACCGAACATTTCGGTAATGGCCTCATATTAAGATCTTATGAAGATAAGCCAAATCAACACGACACTCGTCTTAACGGTCTGTTAGTCAACTTGAACGATGCTAAGTATACCCTCAAAGGGCTATATGGCACTTTGGCCAATCAAGATAACCCAGCTAAAAAAGATGTTATTAACGGAGTAGACTTGTCGGTACCGCTTGCAAACTCTTTACAGATCGGGGGTAGCTTCACTTATCAACAGATTAGACGGTTCGACGATAAATATCGAACTCGTATGGTATTCGGCGGACGTGCGGAGTACTTTTACGATTTCTTTGATATCAATGCAGAATATGCTCAATCTAAAGCATACCATGACATAGTAGATGACAAAAAAGGGGAGGCTCTATACGTTATCGCAAACACCTATTTTAATGCCTTTACATTAACAGGTGGATACAAAAACTACAATAACTTTGACGATCGGATGAACGAGCTACCTATGCTAAACTCCAGCGAAGAGCCACTTTCAGATAGATTTGTAACCGGGTATGATGAAGAAGGGCTTTATGGACAGATAGGTTATACACCTAATTACTCTACCGCTTTAGAGCTCGCTTATTCAGAAGCTTGGAATAGTGACTTTTCAATACGACAGAGCGATTTATTAGCCTCAGCTCAAAGAGAGTTTGAGGATATAGTCGTCTTTTTAGAGTACGCTCAATTGGAAGAGGTTGATAAGGTACAGAGTAAATGGCTTAGGGAGATGACACCTGCAGCTGCTTTCGACTTTAATTTATATGGAATACCGACCCATATTAGGGGTGAGTTTGGCATAGAAAAGAGAGTTGAAGATGAAGTCGAAGAGAGAGGATTTAACCCACTACTTCAGACTGACTTCACTTTCAAAAAGTTTTCCTTTTCTTTAATCTCTGAAATGGAATTTGATGACTTTAGTTCGTTGAGCGAGGCAGAATACTGGATTGGTGCAGAATTTGTAGCCCCTTTGTTTAGCCACACTGACCTTAAATTATTCGTTGGTGAGGAGAAAGGGGGCAAGGTATGTCGAAACGGAATGTGTTCACACACGACTCCTTTTAAGGGGTTGAAGCTTAATCTAACGACCCGTTTTTAACCGATAGGAGGTAACTATGAAAAGAAATATATTGATTCTAATGGTGTTGTCACTAATGTTTAGCTTTTTGTTTGCTGAAGTCAATTATGTACCAAAGCTGATTGTATTGGAGCAATTCGTATCGAGCGTAGACGACAATACATTTGAGAGCTACAAAGGGCTTCAAGCTCTACAAAAGCAGTATCACTCAGGGGAAGTTATAACTGTTAGGTACTTTACAGACAGAGATGGGGGAGACTACTCATCAGCTTCTGTTAAAGATATGTTTGAAGCTTATAATGTAGAAAACCTCCCCACTACAATAGTTAATGGTAAACATAAAATACTCGATACTAAGAGTGAAGTAAAATGGGGAGAAGCCTATGCTTCAATGGTTAACAGAGAGTATTATAAACCATCACCAGTTAAATTGCACACTCTAAACTTTAATAGAGGAACTGGTGAAATTGAAGTTTCTTTAGATTTGCTTACTACGGAAGCTATTCAAGAGGGAACTATAAGGTTTATTCTTATGGAAAATGAAGTAACAGATTCAATTACAAATGTGGCAAGGCTGGTAATTTCAGAGCCGCTTAGTATTACCCAGCAGAATGAAACGATCCAAGTGACTAAGCAGTTTTCCATAGATTCAAATTGGAATGTTGATAATCTTGATGCGATTGTATACATTGCAGATAG
The DNA here is from genome assembly GCA_020532365.1 of Candidatus Cloacimonadota bacterium. GTDB lineage: Bacteria > Cloacimonadota > Cloacimonadia > Cloacimonadales > JAJBBL01 > JAJBBL01. Next base: position 5,517 of record JAJBBL010000172.1, read on the forward strand.
CGATGACTATATAGTGCAGGCGATATCTACATTTGAAGTGCCTCAGAAAGGGAATTTAAGAGCTGTAATACCGAATCAAAGAATCGATATTGGTGGTTCTAACGGTCAAACAGAACAGCCGTTCTTCTCTCTGTTTAACTTGGGAGCAGATGGGGAATTTGGTATTAGTATTGTTAACACTTATGGTAAAGATGGGTGGTTCTTAACCTATTGTGACGAGCACTCATGCTTCTTTGGTCCTTCAACATTTACACTCAATGAGGGTGAATACAAAGAGTTTCACGCCAACATAATGCCAACTGAACCAGGTGTGTTAGAATACCACTTTTTAGTGACTATTTCAGATGATACAAAGTATTCGATCCCGTTAATGTTTATTACCAATGATGTAGAGTATCTTGTGATCGATGGTGATGGTGGAAATGTCGTTAATTGGGACACTACAGACATTCTTGATCAAGATGGCGTGTCCTATGGAGTATGGGACACAGACTTCGCCGAAGCAAGCTCAATCATTGCAGAGCATTGGAATAAATTAATCTGGGTGACGGGTAATAGACAGCCAGCCTTATCAGGGAGCGACATAGACTTTTTAAAGCTCTATTTGAGTAAAGAGAATGCTTTATATATCACAGGAAACAGTATTGGTTCAGATCTCGTGCTTAGTGATTACAACCAAGATTTGTCGTTTTACGAAGAGTATTTAGCAGCTACTCTTGTGTCAGATCGTACAGAAGAGGAGACCATTATTGGCGTACCACAAGATCCAATAACAGATGGTTTGAGTTTCAATATTTACGCAGGGTTTGCCAATCAGCCTGGACCAGAGGTTATAGAGCCAAACCACGAGAACTCAGAGGTGATTTTTAAGTATGCTGATGAAACAACTGCAGGAGTTAGAACAATATTGGATTCAGGTGCGAGAGTTGTTTATACCAGCTTTGGTTTCGAGTTCATAGAGTCAGTAGAAACGAGTGCAGAGCTGCTCTATAATGTCCTTAACTGGTTTGAGGTTACGAGCGTAGAAGAGGGGCTGATTAATGTACCAAGTTTAACAAAAACAGAACTCTACCCGAGCTATCCAAATCCTTTTTCTCTCTCAAAAGCGGCTGATTCAGTAAGTTCTCGATCAGTTACAAATGGAATTACCATCTCTTACAATATAGATAGAAAAGAAATTGCCTCTCACTCTTTATCGATATATAATATTAGAGGACAGAAGGTAAAAGAGTTCCCAGTACTCAATGCTCAAGAAAATGGAGCTGGACAAGTAGTCTGGGATGTAAAAGATGACTCAGGTAGGATGGTAGTGAGTGGCGTTTATTTTTCAGTGCTTAAAGGTAAGTCTGGAAGTAAAGCGCAGAAACTATTGATCATTAAGTAATTTCAACCAGATAAGTTGATAAATAACAGTCTAAATAAACAAGGAGTGTGAAATGAAAAAGCTTTTACTTGTAGCGTTGCTTTTTCTGATGACTTCCTCATTTGTCTTTGCGACACAGAGGTATGTCATTGGAGAAGTTTTTACGGCGACTACGTGCGGTTATTGTCCGCAAGCGCGGTCGGCGCTTAATCGATTAGATGGCAACAAAACAAACTACCCTTATTTTATCCCATTAGTTTGGCAGTACGACGGAAGATACGCAAGTCCAGGTGTTAGCCAAAGGGCAGCCTTATATAGTGTGGGGGGGATTCCTCACGCTCAATTTGGAGGAACTGTTCCTGTTGTTGGTGGTGGTAGCTCCGTTTACCAAAGCTATGTAAACGCCTACAATCAAGAGAAAGGAAAGGAAGCTCCTATGGAAATCAGGGTGCTTGCTTCTTTTGACGATCAGAGCCACTTCACTGCTACTGCAGAAATAACTCTTACAGATGCGATCACAACTTCATCAAACGCCTTGATGTTTGCTTTAACTTATGATTTATCAGGAACGATGGATCCAGACTACTTTGCATCGGTATTGAGTTACTCTCAAGAAACTTTTAGTCTAAATCAACCAGGCCAGACAACTACTGTAACAAAAAGATATGAAATGGGGCCTGAAATAGATGTGTCTAAGCTTAGAATAGTCGTCTTCGTTCAAACGCTTACAGGTACTCGTCACATTCATCAAGCGGGGATTGGAAAGCTTGAAAGCTTAGCGCCAAACTTCACAAGTAACATTGTAAAAGGACCATCATCCTTAGCTGTGCAATTCTACGATGAATCGATCTCGACCAGTGAAATAATTTCTTGGGAATGGGATTTTGATGGTGACGGTATTGTAGATAGCAATGAGCAGAATCCAAGTCATGTTTATACTGAAGAAGGAGTCTACAACGTAACCTTGAAGGTGTCTACAGATCTGTATGAAGAAGAGTTGACCAGACAAAACTATATTACAGTAACCGACACAAAAAATATATCTGGTAAAGTTGGCGGTACTTGGCACGTAGAAAACAGCCCATATTACGTCACCGATGATATGACCATCCCAGAAGACTCATACCTGGTAATCGAGCCGGGAGTAGAGATAATTTCTGACGGGGCTGAAATAGTAGTATTGGGATCCTTAGTTGCAGATGCGACAGATGAAGAGCAGATAGTATTTACGTCGGAAGATAGCTGGAAAGGGTTGAGACTCAATGGTCATAACCACAACAACGTGCTTCATAACGTATACTTCACTAAAGCGAGCGACACTGCATTGATGGTCAATAGTAGCTCTGTTTCACTAATTGGTAGCACATTCTACAAAAATACAGGCTCTTCAAACCCTGGTGCTGTAGGGATTATTTCATCCAACGATGTTGTATTCAAAAATAATACCTTAGCAAATAATGAGAGTACTCGTGGCTGTGGCGCTTTTGAAGTTAGCGCTTCCAGTTTTTCTGTCGTTAACAGTCTCTTTGTTAACAACACAGGATTTCTCTCATCGTCAGTCGGTATGAAAGCAGGAGCTGAGATCAACTTCTTGAATAATACAATAGCAAACAATGCAAGGTCAGCTGAAAGTGCATTCCACGTATTCAACTTTAACTCATATGTTGTATTCCGTAACTCGATCATCCGTGGTGATGATAAGATTCTCTCTGGCTTCGCTAACGCAGTTACACAAGTAGAGAGAACTAATATAACTGGATGGTTTACAGGTCCTGATAACATAGATGAAGATCCTATGTTTGTTCAGCCGACTGAAGGTGACGGAATTGAATTTGATGGGTTAGAGGCTATTTGGTACTTACAGCCAAATTCGCCTTGTGTTGACGGTGGTAATCCACATCCAGCACAAAATGACCCTGAAGACCCAAATAACCCAGGATACGCTCGTTTCCCAGCAAGGGGCACTGTTCGTAATGATATGGGTGCGTTTGGTGGATTTGCCGCTGATTTCTGGGTTAGTACAGACGATATTGAGTTTATCGTTCCTGCAGCTGAAAGAAGCATAATAGCTTATCCAAACCCATTTAATCCGAATGTATTGATCTCACTCGACAAGATGAATATCTTGGAGAACGAGTCAATCAATCTCAAGATTTACAACACAAAAGGACAGCTTGTTAAAACAATCGTAGACAATGAGAGGATTTCAAATAGTAAAGTATACTCCTGGAACGGCGTTGATGACAACCAGAAAGAGGCTCCATCAGGTGTTTACTTTATAAGACTTACTTCAAAAGATACTCAACGTGCTAAGAAGATAATTCTTCTTAAGTAATTTACTTGAGTATTATTTATAAAACAGGCGGCGACTATATGTCGCCGCTTATTTGTATGTACTACATTTGATGAAGCTTAAATAGGTTGACTATTATGGCTACCTTACCACTCTATCTTTACAACGAATCGTTAAAAGGGGATACTATGAGAAAAGAGCTCACCATTTTAGACTTGATCAATTTCTTAGAAACAGTTGCACCTAATAAAATAGCTTTTGGATGGGATAACACAGGACTTCTTATTGGTGAAGAGAATACGGTTGTGAAACGGGTATTGCTCACTGTTGATGTTACAGTGAAAGTAGTCGATTATGCCATAGAAAAAGGCTTTGATACGATACTGTCGCATCACCCTCTTTTTTTGCAACCTCTGAGAAAGATTAACGATCCTCTTTATATGAAAATTATCAGGAACCGTATAAATGTATACACTATGCATACTAACTTAGATTTAGTAAGCGAAGGGGTAAGCCGCGCTTTAGCGGACCGGCTTGAGTTAACAGAAATAAAGGTTATTCCAAACACTGGCGTCGATAGCTTATTAAACGAAGAAGAGTATACCGGCGAACAATTAGGGTTAGGGTTAATAGGTAACTTGGCTAAGGAGATGGAGCTAAAAGACTTTGCTATTTTCGTTAAAGAGCGGTTAGGTGCCAACTTTGTTAAACTCTGGCCTGCAGCAAGTAGAGTAGACTTAAAGGTCAGTAGAATAGGGGTGTGTGGTGGAAATGGGAGTAGTTTGATAGACGTAGTAAGCCCGTATGTCGACGTATTCGTTTCTTCAGATTTTACTTATCACAAAATATTAGAGAGTAGAATACCACTTATTGACGCAGGACATTTCCATACAGAGTTTCCAATAATGAAGACTCTGCAAGAAAAAATTGAAAAGCTCTCCATTGAGGTTGAGGTATACGACCCAAAGCTTGCTGAAATCAACAAGCTTATCATCATTTAGCTCAAATACTCAACGAAGAGCTATCTTCAACTTAATTATTAGTAGTATTGATTACAAAATCATCGCCGGTATAATCAACCTCTATATTTGTATTTTCGCAGATCTTATTCTCGAGAATTAAGATAGCTAATCTGTTTTCCAACTCTCTTTGGATTACCCTCTTAAGTGGTCTGGCACCAAACTGCGGGTCATACCCTAATTCGACAATTCTATCAAGAGCCTGCTCTGTGATCTCAAATCCAACTTTTCTTTCACTCAGTCTCTCTTGTAAATGTTTCAGCTGAATTCTAACTATTTTGTGTAACTGTTCTTGTGAGAGTTTATGGAAGATGATAGTCTCATCGAGTCTGTTGAGAAACTCAGGTTTGAAGTAATGTTGCAGTATCTCAAAGAGTTGTTTCCTTAATTCATCATCATTCTCACCATTGTCATCAAATATGAGTTGAGATCCTATATTAGAGGTGAGTATGATCACTGTGTTTTTGAAATCAACAGTTCTGCCTTTGCCGTCTGTAAGTCTTCCATCATCGAGTATTTGGAGCATAATACTGAATACGTCGAGATGTGCCTTTTCGATCTCGTCGAACAAGATTACACTGTAAGGGCGTCTTCTCACTGCTTCAGTGAGGTATCCACCTTCATCATACCCTACATATCCGGGAGGAGCTCCGATCAACCTCGCCACGGAATGCTTTTCCATAAACTCAGACATATCGATTCTAATAAGTGCCTTTTCGGAATCGAAAAGAAACGAAGCAAGTGTTTTAGCCAGCTCAGTTTTACCGACACCTGTAGGGCCTAAGAACAAGAAGGAGCCGATTGGCTTCTGTATATCGGAAAGTCCGCTTCTGGAGCGACGGATAGCGTTGGAAAGAGCTTCAATAGCTTCAGTTTGTCCAATAACACGCTCGCCGAGAATTGATTCGAGATTAACCAGCTTTTGCATTTCACTTTGAAGTAGTTTAGAGACCGGTATATGAGTCCATTTAGAGATAATTTCAGCAATAGTCTCTTCGTCAACTTGCTCCTTAAGTAGCTGGTTCTCTTCAGGTATTTGCTTCATCTTATCTTTCCACTCTTCAAGTAGCTTCTGTTTCTCAAGCAATTCGCCATACTTTATTTCAGCTACTTTTCCGAGCTCACCACTTCTTTCATATTTCTCAGCTTTTGCTTTAAAGTTCTCTATCTCTTCTGAGATGAGGCTAATGTTTTTCAAAATCTCTTTCTCTTTGTTCCACATAATGGAGAGGTGTTTCTCTGACTCTTTTAATTCCGCTACTTCTTTGAGAAGCTTGTCCAAACGATCTTTAGAGGATTCATCCCTCTCTTTTTGCAACGATATTTTTTCGATTTCTAACTGTCTAATTTTACGTTTAATTTCGTCTATCTCAGTCGGCATCGAATCGATCTCCATCTTCAAACTGGAGCATGCTTCATCAACTAAGTCGATAGCTTTATCGGGTAAAAACCGGTCGGCGATATATCTATTCGAGAGCACTGCAGCAGCTACCAAAGCACCGTCGGTAATTTGAACACCGTGATGCACCTCGTATTTATCTTTAATTCCACGCAGAATAGAGATAGTGTCATCAACTGACGGTTCTGAAACTAATATAGGTTGGAAGCGCCTTTCTAATGCAGCATCCTTTTCAATATATTTACGGTATTCATCTAAAGTTGTAGCACCGATACAGTG
>JAJBBL010000001.1 GCA_020532365.1 Candidatus Cloacimonadota bacterium
AAGGTCTCTGTAGTTTCTTTCCGGCTCGACGGTTATCCCCATCTCTTTAAGCTTCTTATCGACATTAGTCTCCCCCCAATTGTAAGCAGCCAAGGCTAAAGACTTATTCCCCCGGTATTTTTTGAGTAGGTAGTTCAAGTAGTCTGCTGATATCTGCAGATTAGTGGGTGGAAACCAGAGTGCTACCTTGGGGTATTCAGGTGAGATATATTTAGCTGTAGTCGCTCTCACTTGCCCCAACCCTATAGCCCCCTTCTTAGAGTATGCAAGAGTAAAAAAGGAGCTTTCGGTCGAGATCATTCTATAGAAAAGCTTAGTATCGATATTATTTTGCTTTGCAGTATAAGTTGTCAGCAGCATAGCGGTTAGAGGGTTATAGATAACCACAAACAGGATGATTATAATGAAAAATAGAGAGAGTATTCTCTTTTTTTGGGGTCTCCCCTTCTTCCTCGACCTTTTCTTTTTCACTCTTTTATCTGCCGCCTGACTGAATACAGGTTTTCTTGGAACTTTTTATTATCAGGCTCAAGCTGATACGCTCTTTGGAAATAGGTTAGTGCTTTTTTCGGATTCTTTTCTAACTGTAGGTAAAAGAAGCCTAAATTATTTTGTATGTAAGGGTTTTCTGGGTCTAACTTTTCAGCCTTTTGAAGTGATTGTAGTGCTTCTTTTGTTTTATTCTCAGTAAGAAGGGTACTCGCTTTTTGGAGCAGATCTTTAGCTTTGATATAGTTCTCACGTGCTGCCGGGTTTTTCACCCGTCCCAGATACTTCTGATACTTATTATTATTGGGGTAGTGTTCCGTTAACAGAGTTAACAAATCTTCTGCCTTATCCCATTGTTTATCTTGCATTTCAAGGTCTGCAAGGGTCAGAAGCACAAGCTCACTATTCGGCATTTCTTCTAATACTTTCGACAGATAGTTTTTAGCCTCTGCACGTCTACCCAACGCCAACAGTACCAGTGCAAAGTTATACATATTTGTGCTATTGCTATCTTGTAGCAACGCTTTTTCAAAGTATCGATAAGCACGTTCGGGCTTACCTTTCATCAGGTATTTTTGACCTTTGGTTCTATAGTAATCTTTGAACAGGAGATCGAATATCAAGTCATTACCCTCTTTTTACAGACCTTACAGTATCCCAATATTTTTCAGCTGGATTCTTAGCAGATTAAGGAGTACGTGAGCAGAACTCTCTCTGATAGTATACCTACTTCCAATTAAGAAGCGTGTTTCAGTATGAGTTCTCGTCCCTTCTTCAGTCTCTTTTTCGTCAGCGAACAGACGTTCGTTAATGCTTACTCCAAACCATACTGTCCCTACCGGTTTCTCTTCAGTGCCACCGTCAGGTCCGGCGATACCGGTAACACTAACGCCTATATCGGCATTAAACTTTTTTAATACCCCTTCAGCCATCTCTTTAGCAGCTTCTTTACTCACAGCCCCATACTTTTCTAAAGTGGATGCTCTAACGCCAAGCTGTTCTCTTTTTGCTTCATCAGAATAAGATACGATACCACCCTTAAGGTAATTAGAAGCTCCGGGAATAGACACCAATTTCTCCTGCACAAGCCCGCCAGTGCAAGATTCTGCCACGGCTAAAGAAAGTTTGTGCTCACTCAACAAACGATGAATTATAAGTGGTAAAGTCTCATCATCTTCTCCCCAGATGCTATCGCTCAATCTTCTTTTGAATTCAGAGATAATCTCTTCGATTCTTTCCACATCAGTACCTGTGAGTCTCAATGTGACCCTTCCGGGCTGTGGTAAGAAAGCAAGACTAATTCCATTAGGGGTAACAATATCGGCAATTATCTCGGCTAATTTGGACTCCGAGACCCCTATGGTATGCACGCTTCGAGAGACAACGCTATTCCTATTGAACCTCTCTTTAAGCAAATCTTTAACAATATCCTCGAAGAGCCCTTTCATTTCATAAGGTACCCCTGGCAACAAGACGACAACCTTGTCACCCAAATCATAATAGAGCCCTGGAGCAGTTCCTAATTTATTTTTAAGGATAGTAAAGTCTTTTGGAACGTACGCTTGTGTTCTATTTGTATCGGGCGCCACCATCCCCCTTCTGGCAAATCTTGCTACTATATTCTCCCAGATTTCGTCGTTAAACTGTAACTCTTTGTGAAGGTAGTCAGCCACACATTTTTTAGTAATATCATCAGCTGTAGGCCCTAACCCTCCAGTGGTTATAATTATGTCTGAAGTATCGAAAGCAAAGGATAGGTTAAGGTTAAGTTCCTCTTCTTCATCGCTCGTCACTGTAGATCCGACTATGGGGAGTCCTATTTTCTCAAGCTCTTGTCCGAGATAAGAGAGATTTGTGTTCACTGTCTTGCCTGAAAGCAGTTCATTTCCAATACACATCACGTGTGTACGTACTTGCTCCATAAATTCAACTCACCTTTTCTTTACGTCTTTAATCTTTTTTTCAGACCACTTAAGCGGCTTTTGTGAGTGACGAATAAATTCGACCCCTTCTCTGTCACCTTCTTGGTCTGGCACCATTCTTCTTCTCGGTTTAGGCCTTGTATCGGGACGATCCCGATCTTCTGCAATCCGATAAAATTTATCATCGAAAGAGACTGTGTCATCTATGTACAGAAGGCGTCGTCTACCCGTTTCTACACGCCCATTGACTCTTATCAGACCATCCTTAATTTTGAAACGGATTTGTTGATAATCCTCATCAAGCCCTACCGCTTTCAAAAACGCTTCCAGCTCTATACAGTCGGTACCATAATTTAATCTAAATAGCATAAGTATCCTTAAGTTCTGTTAGGTTTTGCGCATAGCTCTTTAGCAAACAGAGAATTATCAATAGCTCTTAGCAAAATATACTCTGTTTTTACTTGGCTTACCGCAGACGATACACACTCCATCTTCGAACTCGATCTCTAACGGGATACAACGAATGGTCACTTTCATCTCTTTGATTTTCTCCTCACATTCGTCGCAACCGCACCAGTGAGAGTAGGCAAATCCACCGTGTATCTCTGGCTTCTCAGCATTTTTCGGAGTGAAGTATTTGACGAACTCGTCATACTCGTCAATTTTAACGGTATTTTCCTCTTTGTAAGCCACTGCTTTAGCGTAAATATTATTCTGTATTTCATCTAAGATTTCGACTACTTTTTCAGCGAAATCTGAACGTTTAATTGAAGTTTTATCTCTTGGCGTCATATCCCGTCTACCCATAAATAATGAGTCGTTCTGTACGTCACGTGGACCAATCTCCAAACGGATCGGCACCCCTTTTTTGATCCACTGCCAATTCTTTTCGCCACCATTTATATCACGATCATCGTATTCCACTACCAATCTACGTCCAAAGTAGGTTATCTTTTTAAGCTCTTGTAACAGCTCTTTCACATAGTTATCAACAAGTATTCTATCCTCCTCTTTACGGTGGATAGGAATTATCGCTATATGTGCAGGCGCTACGCGTGGCGGCAAGACAAAGCCATCATCATCGCTATGAGCCATAATCAGAGCACCTATGAGTCGAGTCGACACACCCCACGAGGTTGTCCACGCATATTCCTCACGCCCCTCTTTACTCTGGAACTTTATTTCTGAAGACTTAGCAAAGTTCTGCCCTAAAAAGTGAGATGTTCCACATTGTAACGCTTTCATATCCTGCATCATTGCTTCGATACAGAAAGTTTGGACTGCGCCAGGGAATCTTTCACCCGGTGTTTTCTCACCTTTAATTACAGGTATAGCAAGATAGTTCTCAACAAAGTCAGCGTACACATCTAACATTTTGTAGGTCTCTTCTAACGCCTCTTCTTCGGTGGAGTGAACAGTATGCCCCTCTTGCCATAAAAATTCAGTAGTACGTAAAAATAGTCGTGTACGCATCTCCCACCTAACAACGTTAGCCCACTGGTTAATCAGGAGTGGAAGGTCTCGATACGATTTCACCCAACGGCTAAACGAAGCGCCGATAATCGTTTCACTTGTAGGTCTAACTATTAACGGCTCGGTTAGTTCGCCACCGACTTTAAGTCCACCTTTCCCATCATCCTCTAAACGACTATGAGTTACTACCGCACATTCTTTGGCAAATCCGTCGACGTGTTCTGCCTCTTTCTCGAAAAAACTCTTCGGGATAAAAATAGGAAAATAAGCGTTCTTATGACCTGTCTCCTTAAACATCCCATCAAGGGTTGACTGTATATTTTCCCAGACTCCATAGCCCCACGGCTTAATCACCATACATCCACGAACATCACTATTCTCCGCCAAGTCGGCAGCCTTAATTATCTGTTGAAACCACTGTGGATAATCTTCACTACGGGTAGGGCTTATAGCTGTTTTAACTTTTCCTGACATCCTTCTAAAACTCCTTATCTTCTTGAAAATCATTGCTATTTTCAGACATAGCAAGACTATTTCTACTCCGATATGGTGTCAATCAATTTTGCCATTTTACTCGATAAGAAAAGAAAAAAGACAGGCTAATTCTAAGTGGGTAAAGAGATATTCCTCTTGACAGCTGAACTCGTCTTATTACAATTAGTTAACTGCAATTTGGATGCAGATAAGAAAAGGAGGTTTGATATGCCACGTTGTCACAGAACTTCAGGCCTGGATGCATATCCAATAAGGCCAGATGGCGGAAATGCTATTGATAACGCCAGAATCCTATGCCGTGAATGTTACAATGCGTCTATCGATGGAGGACCGCCTGTTTTTCACGCTCCACCGTTTAGCCAAGCCACAAAAGATGGTGCTCTAAGAAGAGCTGGTAATAGGTGCGAATGTGAGAGAATGGGGGGTTGTCATTAGGTAGTTGTTTAGGCTTTAGGGCCGTTTAATTTTTCATTCTTGTATAACAATTTAACAAAACAATCAAAATTTCAGAGTAAAACCAAGAGGGAGATGGGTAAGCCACCTCCCTCTTTTTTTATATCTGATTTGAGATTTAAATTGATCTAATTCTCCGAAATATCTCATCCCCCCGCGACTTTATTCGTATCAAAGAGCTATTCCTCTGTCTTTACAACATTTATAACCCTACGTCTTAGGGGTGAGTAAGGGGAAATACCGTAGGCGGACCAGAGCCGGCTACGGTATTTCTCCTTACTCTCTGGTTAGATGCTCTTGATTTTTAGAGGGTTAGATTAGCGGCTATTTTTTTTGTGATTGACTAATTATAAGAGCGGTGTGAATTGAATGCTGAATCATTGTTAAGGGGAATCGAAAATGAACGAAGAGAATAAAAAGTTGCAAAAAATGAAGAGACTGATACCAGTATTTCTTTTGGTCATACTCTTCTTCCAGTGGTGGAAAATCAATACGCTGAAGCGTCAACTTACCAATATCGTAGTGTTCGACCGGAGAGCTGACTCTCTATACGTTTCTACCGGTTTAGACTACAATCATCCTACAAACCTGTTTACTTCGGACTTTATCAATAAGTCATTCCTCCCCTCTTCCCCGTTTAACGACGGATTGACCTTTGCCGAGCTCAAACAAAAATATCTAAAATACGGTAAACCAGACCTCTACGGTAGCCCCAGACGTACCGGAAATATACGAAGAATTCACGAAGGGATAGACTTTACCGTTCCCGAAAACACACCTGTATACCCCGTGTTTCCGTTTGGTATTGTGACCGAGATAAGCAATGATCCAGATCACTCCGTAGAGACATTTGGCTATCAAAATGGGAATAAAAATACCTCCCTTAACGTAGGGTACGGAAAGATCGTCAGAATCCTTTACCCTGAAGGGATTGAGAGTATTTATGCCCACTTAAACGATGTATACGTCGAGGTAGGACAGTTCGTGGACAGTGAAACAGTGGTCGGAATTACCGGCTACACCGGAAACATAAAGAGTAGCGGAAAGCCTTCACATCTACACCTCGAACTACGCGATAAAGAGGGGAATAGTTTTGATCCCGATAGTCGCCTTCGCTACTCGCAAATAGATATCGAACACTTTATCGAAAAGTATATCGAAATAACAAAAAAATAGGGAGTAAAAACCGATGAACTATAAACAAGCCCTAATCGTTGCTTTGCTTGCTGTATTAATTCTCGTAACCGCTTGCAGTATCAAAAAACAGGAGCCTACCGAAGAGGACTTACAAGCAGAGCTTTACAGTAGACTCAGAATATCGAAAATCACTAAACTCAATCAAGATCATATAAATCAAGTGCAGCTATACAACCGTAAAGGACGACTCATCAATGAGAAATGGTATAATCTAAATATGACAATAGTGACCCAGAGAAACCTGAAATACAACCCTAAAACTGACCGAAATATTGAAACTGAATGGCTGAAAGGGGAAGATATCTTCAAAAGTCGCAACATTTTTGAGTATGACTCTCAACGTAGGCTTAAAAGAATCTACTGGATTAACTCATCCGAAGAGCAGGTCGGGACTTCAGATTACCTCTATAATAAAGAGGGGAAGCTGGAAAGTGTAACCCGTTACGATGGCAGAAACAATATCGTGAGTACACAAAAATACCGCTACGAAAATGGAAAACTGATGGAGTACATCAATGAAGATCGAGGCGGCAAAGTGACAAGCCGACAAGTATATCAGTATTCTGACGCTGGGGTCAAAACAGAAGAGGAATGGTATGATTCACAAAGAAATCGAACTACTAACAAATACTACAAGTATGATGTTGCGGGTAACCTCGTTGAAGAGTTAGAGCTTCGCAACGGAGAGCATCAACATCGACTGCTAAAAGAGTATGACGAAAATGGGCTTCTTTTGAGCGAAGAATGGTTAAATGAAGAGGGTGAACAGATGTTCCAAAACACCTTTGAATACGAATATTTCAACGATTAAACTACCGAAAGGAGACAGTGATGAAAGCAATATTGAAACTAAAAGAATCGCAAGTAGGCGATATTTCTATAGTAATACCAAAAATAAGGGATTATCATAAGAGCTTCTCAAGCGTGATAGTTACCTATGAAAACGGTAACACCAGAAGCATCGAGGCTAATGACCTCAATGCTCTGATGAACCAAATCGATGAGGCTATCGAAAATTTCTACTCGAAAGCCTAACAACTATTATCTATTAGATGAAGAGGTTGAGATTAGACTTCTCGGCCTCTTCTAAGTAAGTTGCAACACCACCTACCGCTACGCCGTCAATAAGGTCGCTCTTAACGACACCCATTACGTCCATAGACATTTGGCAGGCAATCATTTGTACGCCACTTTTAATTGCGACATCAATCATCTCTTCGAGTGAATCGATCTTCTTGTCCTTCATTCTCTGACGCATCATCTTAGGTCCCATACCCATCATATTCAGCTTGGATAGGCTGAGAGAGCCGCTGTCAGAAGCGAGCATCTTGTTGAACATTGTCCCCATAAAGTCGCGTTTAGTCTCCTCTTTAACAGACCGTTTGATGACATTTAATCCCCAGAAAGTGAAGAACATTGTCACTTTTTTGCCTGTCGAAGCAGCGCCATTGGCAATAACAAAAGAGGCGAGAGCTTTGTCTAAATCGTCGCTAAAGACTATAAGCGTTTTATTATCACGCTCTTCGGCTCTTCCGACAGCTCTTTGCATTTTACTCGCTTTACGCACCAGAGCAACATAGTTGCTACCCTCTTTTTTAATCGACAGAAGTTTGTTACCGGTCATATTACACCAAGCTTTGAGATCATTGGCGAAGCCCGGATCACTTGCAGTGATTTGTAAAATACTATTATCTGCGAGCTGATCCATACTCTCTTTAAGTCTGATAATCGGGCCGGGACACTGAAGGCCACAGGCGTTAATATCGAGTGCTATTTTCTCACCCTCTTCCATTTTGTCAGAGTAGTATGATTCGTCTGGATACATTTGGTCGTCGGAACTGATAATCTCACCTGCATAGATATCTGATTGGTCTGCTTTGCCGTAAACCATATCGTAAGACATATATCCACCAGAGAGGTTATAGACATTTTGAAAGCCGCTTTGCATCAGTATTCTCGCACCGAGATAGCCTCTCTGACCCACTCGACAGTAGATGATAACATCTTTGTCTTTAGGTATTTCATCAAGTCTATCCCTAAGCTCATCCAATGGAATATTGATGCCGCCGGGGATAGATCCAAGCTCGAACTCTTCTGCTGTTCGGTTATCAATCAGGAAAGCACCACGAAATTTATCAGAATCTAAGTCGGCAAGTGTGACAATATTGACTTTTTTAGTAAGAATGTTTTCCGCAACATAACCGGCTACGTTAACCGGATCACGTGCTGAAGAATATGGAGGAGCATAAGCTTGCTCGAACTCGGTCATATCGTAAACAGTTGAGCCACTCTGAATCATTGCAGCAATTACGTCTAAACGTTTGTCTACGCCGACATAACCTATAACTTGAGCTCCGAGTATTTTGCCGTCATCCGGAGAAAACATCAGCTTGATAGTTATGGGCAGTGCTCCTGGGTAATACCCTGCATTGCTTGAGCTATGAATAGTCGACGCAATATATTTTCTTCCTTTACTCTTCAAGTTATCTTCAGACATTCCTACGATACCAGCAGTTAACTCGAACACCTTTATAATAACGGTACCCAACACACCTTTGAACGGTATTTTGTCGCCAAAGACAAGGTTATCGGCCAGTATTCTACCCTGCTTGTTAGCAGGACCTGCTAAATAGGCGTTCCTAATGTCATCAGACAGGATATATTTAGCTTGAATAGCGTCACCTAAGGCGTAAACATCAGGCGCGGTAGTTTTGAGATATTCATCAACTATTATACTGCCGTTCTGAGATAAGTCGATACCTGAACCTTGTAAGAATCCGGTGTCTGGACGTACTCCAGCTGACAAAATCAGAATATCGCCACTTACTCGTTTCCCGCTGTCTAAAAGAGCTATCAGTTTACCATCTTTTCTTTCAATAGAAACCACTCGCTCCTTAAGATAAACATCGACACCCTGGGCATTCATATGCTGGCGGAGCGCTGATGACATATCGTAATCAAAGAAGGGGAGTACACGATCAGCCATTTCAACGATACTTACAGTGTGACAGATCTCTTTGAGGTTTTCGGCCATTTCGATACCGATATAGCCCGCACCTATGACTATGGCTGATTCGGGTTTATTCTTATCGAGGTACTCTTTAATTCGGTCAGTATCTTCCACGTTACGGAGGGTAAAAATCCCCTCCAAATCGATGCCTACAATCGGGGGTGTAAGCGGTTTAGCACCAGGGGAGAGGACTAATTTATGATAGTCGAGATCATACTCTTCGTCCTTCACTAAGTTGCGAATCTTCACCTGCTTCTTCTCAGTATCTACACCTATAACTTCGTTCTGAACCCTGACATCTATCTTGAACCGTTTGCTGAATTCTTCAACCGTCTGAACAAATAAATTGTCCCGCTCTGATATTGTTCCACCAATGTAGTACGGTAGACCACAGTTTGCATAAGAGATATATTTACCCCTTTCTATCATTACTATTTCAGAAGACTCGTCCATCCTGCGTAAACGAGCCGCAACTGAAGCACCACCGGCTACTCCACCTACAATGACGTATCTTTTCATCTTCTTATTTACCTACCTTTTATTTAGTCATAAAAACCTTATATTGCGATACCACGCTCAGAATTCTTAACAAACTCAACAAAGTTTTGCTGCTCGATCGACAAATAGTCCATCTTCGCAATTGCTTCAAGTGCTTGAGTTACGTTAAGTTTTGAATGATAAAAAACTTTGTAGATCTGCTTAATCTTCTCAATGGATTCAGAAGAGAATCCGCGACGCTGTAATCCAACACTGTTTAAACCGTGAGGTTTGAAAGGCATCCCCTCTCCACGAATATAAGGGGGAACGTCCTTCTTAACACCCGACTTACCACCGATAAATGTGTAGTCACCTATCGTAACAAACTGATGCACCGCCGATAAACCACCTATAGTGACGAAGTCACCTACCGTTACGTGACCCGCCAAAGTAGCAACATTAGCCATTATCACATTGTTTCCTACGTGACAGTTATGAGCGATATGACAGTAAGCCATAATCAGACAGTTGCTACCGATGGTGGTATCCTCGTCTAAAGTGGCAGATGGGTTTACGGTTACAAACTCACGAAATGTGTTATTATCTCCAATGATAAGCTTTGTAGGCTCCCCTTTGTATTTAAGGTCTTGGCATGCAGTACCGACTACCGCTGAGTGATGAAATCGGTTGTTTTTCCCTATCGTCGTATAACCGTCCAATCTGACATTGGTCTCTAACACACAGTTATCTCCAATTTGAACATTTGGCCCGACTATACAGAACGGGCCAATTTTAACGTTTTCACCAATCTTTGCTTGTTTGTCAACTACTGCTAAGTGATGTATTTCGGTCATAAGCTCCCTATTTATCCATAACTTTTGCTAAGAAGTCACCTTCGCAGACTTTAGTATCGCCAACGTATGCATCTCCGTGCATCTTGGCTAATGAACGCTTCATACTGATTACTTTCAGTTCAAATCTTAAAGTATCTCCAGGTAATACTGGCTTGCGGAATTTAACGTTGTCGATCGAAGCAAAATAAGCAACGTAGTTTTCTGGATCATCATAAGTGTTTAACAGCATAATGCCACCTGTTTGAGCCATAGCTTCAACAATTAGGACACCCGGCATAACTGGATGATCGGGGAAGTGACCTTGGAAAAACGGCTCGTTCATTGTGACGTTTTTTATTCCAACTATGCTCTCACCAGCGACAAAATCTGTAATTTTATCTACCAATAAGAAGGGGTAACGGTGTGGCAATATCTTTAAAATAGCGTTGATGTCGAAGACCACTTCACTTGATGTCTTCTTCTGGTATATCTTCTGTAACTCTTGCTTTTTATAGATTTGACGTAGCTTTTTCACCAACTCAACATTGGTTTTATGACCTGAGCGGGCAGCTAAGATATGACCCTTTATCGGAACGCCGAGAAGAGCAATATCGCCTAACAAGTCTACCACTTTATGCCTTACAAATTCATTGTAGAAGCGGAGTGGTGTGTCATTAACTATACCGTTCTCTCCTATTGGAATAGGGGAATCGTACCCAAACATCTCTTCAAACTTTTCCATCTCCGTACGAGTAACGTCAGGGTCTGCAATAACGATAGCATTATCAAGTGCGCCACCTTTGATCAAACCAGCACTCTTAAGGGCAATAATTTCATTTAAGAAACAGAATGTCCTGGCTGGAGCAAACTCCTTTTCAAAATACTCAATCGATGGGAACCAAGTGTACTGTGTGCTAAGATACTTATGACGATAATCGACCATGAAAGTTATCTTTAACTCGTTTGAAGGTACTATTACTACATCAACGTTCTCTTCTGGAGCGGAAAAGGAAATAGGATCTTCTAACTCAAAATATTCACGATCATACTCCTGCTCTACTGCTCCAACCTCTTTCAATAAATTATAATAAACTATTGCACTACCGTCAGCTACTGGTACTTCAGGACCATTGATTTCAATAATTATGTTATCAATATCAAAACCTTTGATCGCAGCTAATAAGTGCTCGATAGTCGATACTGTTGCACCATTGATACCAATCGTAGTACCGCGTGAAATATCCACTACATGATCAATGTCAGCTGGAATACGTGGTTTATTTGGCAAATCAGTTCTAACAAATACAATACCTTCGTTCTCTTTAGAAGGCTTAAAAGTTACTGTGCTAATCTCGCCTGTGTGTAATCCAACACCTGTATAACTGGCAGAGCCATTAATTGTTTTTTTCTTTTCTTTCATATTCCTTAGATCCTCTCTCAGAACTAAAATCTCTGAGTATATGGTTATAGTTTAATCTTTCTTCTCCGTTTTG
>JAJBBL010000160.1 GCA_020532365.1 Candidatus Cloacimonadota bacterium
CCTCACTGTCTACACAAGTGAAGAGTTCTCTACATCGGAGTTACACAACATTCAAGTTCCAAGTTGGCTTAAATATGATAAGAAAATATTAACTGAGGCCATAGGAACAGATCAATATGATTTATCACTAGACATTTCGATGCTCAAAAGGAGCAGCTCGAAAACGAGTTGGCTTAGCAATAAAAGTAAATATTTAAAGATTCGCTCAGTGTTTACTTCTTTGGACACAAGAAGAATTATCTCAAACTTTTCAATAAATTATGGGAAAATAATTACAAGTAATACTGACGAGCCTACAGTGTTCGACTCAATCAAAAAGAACCTCTTACAGCAATTTCTAAGAGATTTCTTTAGGAAAGGTAGTTTTCGTGATGGTCAAGTGGAGCTACTGAATAAAACATTACAAAATCAGAGTGTCATCGGGCTTCTACCCACAGGTCACGGAAAGTCATTAGTATACCAGCTCTCAGCATTGCTTCAGCCTGGTGTTTGTTTGGTAATTGATCCAATTAAGTCACTCATGTTAGACCAGAGTCAAAACTTAACAAAAAATGGCATTGATATGCAAAACTTCATTAATTCATGGCTTACACAACCGGAAAGAAGTAATAATCAGCAAGAACTGAGTTCAGGTAAAGCGCTATTCTGCTTTATTTCACCTGAGCGACTCCAGATTCAGGAGTTCAGAGACACACTAAAAGGTATGTGGAGTAGTAGAGTTTATTTCAGTTATTGTGTGATTGATGAGGTGCATTGTGTATCGGAATGGGGGCATGATTTTAGGCTTTCTTACTTACGCTTGGGAAGAAATGCAACAGAATTTTGTTTAACCAAAGATAAAGCCAACTTACCTTTAATTGGATTGACCGCAACAGCATCCTATGATGTTCTGACTGACGTTTATCGAGAGCTTTCCTTAATGGATGAAGAAAAAGAAGTGAACCTAAGTGAAGATGCGATTGTTCAAAGAGAAGATGTTAGCCGCGATGAGCTTACATTTAAAATAATTGATGTTACGAAGAAAGTTAGCTCATTAAGTGGTAACGAATGGAACGATAGGAAGATGATTGCGAATGCAAAAGTTGAGATTATATTAGAGTATCTCCACCATCATAGATCTTTACTCGCTAAAGAAGAAGGGTTTCCAGGGCTTATTTTTTGTCCTCATAGAAGTGGCAGTTACGGGGTGTCAAAAAAATTCAAAGAAGTTCCCAGTTATAATGAAGTTAATGGTGTCTATGATTACCTTTTACAAGCCAGCATTCATAACATCAATCTGGGGTACTATGTGGGATCAGGTCAAGATGATGATATAGAAAATGATATTATTGAGAATCAAGAGAAATTTATTGATAATGAAATCAATCTGCTCGTGTCAACAAAAGCATTTGGAATGGGTATTGATAAGCCAAATATACGGTATACTTTCCATTTTAACTATCCACAATCATTAGAAGGATTTATTCAAGAAGCAGGCCGAGCAGGGAGGGATAAAGAAAAGGCCGAGAGTTATATACTCTTTCATTATACAGATAAAGATAAGGATATCGACTATGAGGTTAATAAGTTTTTTCACTCGTTAGCTAACGTGAGTGAAGAGCATGATAAAAGAATAGTAGATGTTCTTTTTAGAGGAGAGTATTTTACGACTAGAGAGGATACTCTTTTAAAGAAAATTAAAGAGAAGTTTGATGAACCGGTAATTAGATTTTCATTTAAGAATGACATCTGGTATATAAATAGAGAGTTCGTTAAAGACAGAAATCGGAGAAACAATGTTGGATCCATTACTATAACATCTGAAGGGGTTAATAAGAAGATTGATAGCTTAAGTCACAAAAAAGAGACCAACTCTGAAATACTGGAATACATAGAGAACGCCATACTCGAAGGAACAAAAAAAGGCCAATTGCCTAACGATTTATCAATAGCTGCTATTAAGGATTGGTTTCAGGAGAAACAACAAGGCACCTCGTTAAAAAACTTCTTTCAAAAGAGAGGGGAAGAAAGCTTAAAGCACATTCTACCTTATTATATTAAGTATATTAATGAAGAAAATGAAGAGGAAGTTGCAGAGAGAGGCGAAGTGGAAAAAGCTCTTTACCGCTTAACGTTAATAGGGGCTATTGATGACTATACCATTGATTATAGGTCTCACACCTTTACCATGTATGCGACACCGAGAGAAGATGAATATTTTTTTGAAAAACTCTATAAGTATATCCGAAAATACTACTCAGAAAATAGAGCCAA
Source organism: Candidatus Cloacimonadota bacterium (assembly GCA_020532365.1). Lineage (GTDB taxonomy): Bacteria > Cloacimonadota > Cloacimonadia > Cloacimonadales > JAJBBL01 > JAJBBL01. The sequence goes on from JAJBBL010000160.1 coordinate 2,254, forward strand.
AGAAGAAGTCCAAAAAGCCAGGGTCTATGAGGGGGAGAGTGCATTAAATAAATGTCTTAACTTCTTAATCGACTTCGTGTACAAAGAAATTGTCAAAAAACGAGAACAAAGTATCACGGATATGAAGGACGCTTGCTTTATAGGCCTTGGGAAAAATGGAGAACAGGAATTCAAGGAGTATGCAGATCTTTATTTCAACTCTAAATACTTCAGAGTAGGTTATGAGGTCAATGGTGAAAACTATTCTCTAACTGATAGAACTGATAATGGTAAAATTGAAGATATTGAGTTAGTCTTGATGTTTATGGAGGTTGTCAAGAAAGATTCGTCTGGTAGCGAGACTTCCAATCTTAAACACCTTAGAGGTGCTTGTGCAAGATTACAAAGAACTCAGCCTGATAATGCTACTTTGAATTTGCTTAAAGCTTTTTGCTTATACGTTCTTGCGCCCTACGATAATCGACTTATAGAAGAAGCAACAGATAGTCTGTACAAAGGATTCCTGAGGTTTTCTACATACTATCAAGAATGGAGGCTTTCAGACCTATTAGAGTCTATTGGTGATTATGTAAAATGTCTTAAGCTTTATGAGCTTACTGAAAATGTACAAGAAAACATTGAATATGTGACAAACTGTCTTGCAATAGAAGCACATAACGAATGGTTAACTGGTTTCAATCAGAAGTTTTTAGGGGGCTTGCCAGAAGTGATTGCAGCTAATGAACTCAAAGAAGAAAAGAGACCTGACGAGTCAGACAGTGTGTGAGAATATACAAAATTAAGGTGATATAAATGGAGGTGTTTATGAGAGAAGAATTGAATAATCAGCTTGAAAAGTTAAAGGAGCAATTAGATACGCTTGAACCAGCTGTTGAGTATATGGGTAAAATTAATGCTGTTATAGAAACTTTTTCTGATATCAAGTCTAAGTTTGATGTTATGTTGGATAACACGAGTCAAATTGTGGTTAATCAGAATAAAGAGCTTCTTGAGGGTACAACTACTTCTGTAAAAGATATGCTTGATGAGTTACGGCAAACTCAAAAAGAGATAGAAAGCTTGCACGAGGAGATAAAAAAATACACAGAAACGAATCAAGATCTCAACAAGATCCTTAAAGAAGCCAATTTGCCCGAAAAATTAGAACACCTGGAAAGAGAAGCAAAAAAGGAAGGTCAGGATATAAGAGACTCAGTAAATAAGCTGAAAACAGAGACTGGAAATAAGCTGACCACTGTAAAGACTGAGTTAGAGAAGAAGCTTAAAACGTCATTTTTAGTTAACATTATCTTGCTTAGCACTAGTTTATCTTTTTCGATCACACTGCTGATTTTACTTCTCGTTAAATAGCCGAGTAAGACTAAAAAGGTAATGATTTTTACTTCTTGACTTTTGGTTAGCTGTTTTACACTTGGTGTATGAAAAAGGTTTTGATTTCTTTTATCGGTAATAACGATTGCCATCTAAGCGACGGACAAGAAGGTGCTATCGTAAGTATTTTAAAAGAGCGTACTTATGATGACCTGTTTCTGTTATACAACGACATTTATTACCTACCGTATGCGTCAGAGATATTGGTGTATGCCAGAAAACACTATCCAAAGCTAAAAGTTCACTATCAAGAAGCAACTTCGGTTAACCCTATCGACTACAATCTCGTTTATCCAGCAATGGTGTCAGCTGTTAACGAGATTCAGAAAGAGATTGGCAACAAAGATGTTGAGTATACTATTTCTTTGACTTCAGGCACACCTACAATGCATTCTTGTTGGATATTAATCGTTATGAGCGGGTTAATCAAAGCTAAAATGATTCAGATCTCAAAGCAGAGCGGGCTCCAAGAGGTTGATTTCTCACTGGATGATTTCCCTCAGATAACAAACGATAAGCAGACAAAGATTGAGCTGACAAAGAGAGATCGTGAAAACAAAGCACTTCGTCAGCAGCTTTTGAATGACTATTCAGAAATGATAGGCGAAGACTCCTCAGTTAAGAAGGTGAAACAGTTGATAGCGAGTTTTGCCAAGTATGATATCCCTGTCTTTATTCACGGTGAAAGTGGTACGGGAAAAGAGATTGTATCACGACTTCTTCACTATAATAGCGCACGAAAAGAAAAATCATTTATTACAGTTAACTGTGGTTCTATACCAGAAAACCTTGCAGAGAGCCTCTTTTTTGGTCATAAGAAAGGTTCTTTTACTGGCGCTATAAGTGACCAAGAGGGCTATTTCTCTCAGGCTAATCAGGGCACTTTGTTTTTAGATGAGATAGGCGATTTGCCTATGAGTATGCAAGTCAAGCTTCTTAGGGTTCTCGAATATGGATTTATTCACCCTGTCGGAGGTAAAGAGAAAAAGGTTGATGTAAGGATAGTGAGTGCCAGTAATAAGTCACTTATGCAGCTGACTAATGATGGTCTGTTTAGAGAGGATCTCTACCATCGAATAGTGCAAGGACAAATCAGCCTAAGCCCGTTACGTGAGAGGGGTACAGACATACTCCTCTTAGCTCGTCATTTTTTAAGAAAGATATCAAATAAAAATAACGCTACTAAACTCTTTAGTGAAAGCGCTGAAACAAAACTGCTCTCCTATCACTACCCTGGAAACGTACGTCAACTCCAGAGTATAGTAGAACTCGCTTATATCCATTGTGAAGCTAACCTTATAGAAGCACATCATATAAACTTCGGTGAAACACCAGGTAGCAGTAATAAAATCATTATTCCAGTAGAAGGTATTGATCTCGATAACGAAGTAGTACCAGCATATTATGACGCTGCTCTAAGAATGGTTAAAGGGAATGCAGCTGAAGCAGCAAGACTTCTAAAGTTAAAACCACATACTTTCAGAGCACGCCTCAAAAAAATCGAAGAGAGTAAATATAATGACCTTAAAAGGTAATGATTTTTACTCTTGTATTGTAGAACCGTATTTTAAGGAACGTTGTAAGTATTTGATAGGCATTATTATACAGTTGTTGTCCGGTAATTGGCACGCTATGTGCAATAGGAAGTGGTAACCGCATAGCGGAAATAAATTAAAAAAGGAGGCCTATTATGGCTAAATTCCGAAATTACAATGGCTATCGCCAATTTAACACCGGCTCCGGCTGGAAATTCACGCACCGCGCTGCCGCGGCTAACAAAATGGGCGGGTCTATAAGACCTGGCTACCATGTACACCATATCAACGGTGTCAAAACTGACAACCGTCATTCTAACTTAACTGTTATTCCGGCATCAACTCATGCCAAAATTCACTCTAAATCTTCAAAATAAAACCACGAGGCAGGGGGGCCCACCCCTGCCACCAATCCCTATGTAGTAGAAGGAGGAAAAATGAGCACAATTAAATTGAAACAACATAACATTATGACATTGAAAGAGTGGCGATCTGATAATAAAAACAAAGAAAGTGAAAAGAACTCGCTCATTGACTACTATAGTTATCTAACCAGACAAATCTATTCAATAATGCTTTCGAATGAAGATCAAGAAGCCTTACTTTTGATAGACGAAATGAAAAAAAGATATAAGGGATTCGCTAATTCTGTAGACTCTCTAACTCCATACGATAAAGCTCTAAAGTTGTTTTTTGAAGGCGATGTGGGAAAAGGATTTAATGAATACACAAGGGCCATGGTTAGTAAAATGGGTCTTTCAGAGGCAAAAGAGTTTTTAAGGATGATTTTAGGAGTACATGTTTATTTGACGGAAGAAGTATCCGATGAAGAAAAGGAAAGTGAAAACCATTTAATACAGATTAAGCGGTCCAAAAATATTTTAGAAACGATAATTGAGGACTCAGGTCGTTATACTGAACAATATTTAAGCGAGATCAGCACGAGTGGAGAAATTAATTTTGGAAGTAAACTTGATATTTATGCTTATAAAATGTATGTTGTTATAGCTAAAGATAGACTAAAGCTTGGTAATATTAGAGATGAAATGGAATCATTATATCAGGTGATAGTAGATATCTATAAAACTAATAAGTGTAACAATGTAACAGATTGTTCGATTTGCCCGTATGTGGTTATGACGTTTAGCGCAGACAACTCTTTCAAAGAGGTATTCTTAGATATTTTTATAGAGAAACTCCCCTCTGATATTTCTGATGCCGACATTATTGAAATGTTTTTCCCTGCACAATCTTTTATATTTCTCTATAGTCTTTATTCATCAAAATGCCTGTCTATATATTTAGGTGAGTTTGAGAGAATATTGAGCTCTAATCCATCTGATAAAGTTAGGAGAATAATTCTTGATTTAAAGCTGAGAGTTTTGATAATATTAGATAGGAGAAAAGACATTTTACATCTGTATGAGGAAAATAAAGATGCCCCTTTAACTGATACGTTTTGGCATTTATTTGCAAGTTATTTTTACGGTACTACAAAAGACTTTGATAATGCTCTATATGCAATAGATAGACTGATAGAACTTACTCCTTCAAATAATTCAATTCTATTTTATAAGTATCTGATTTTAAGAGAAATGAAGAGCATCGATAGAGCTCAAAAGGTTTTGAAGCAAATGTCTCCTGAAAATAATGAACAACGTGAAATGCTGAGAATTTTGGAGTTAAATACGACTGAGAAATTAGCTGAGTATGTGAGAAATATCGATTTGCAGAGTATATCACCAACGACTGTAACAATGCTGTTGTCTATGCCAAGTTTACCAGAAGACTGCTTTATTACTGTTTTTACACATTTAGTACACATATTGAAAAACAACGACGGGAGTATTGTCGATGTCCAACTACTTAACAGTATGAGATTGGTGATGCAAAATGAGTATTTTCAAGTAATTGACGACAAAATTGAGGATTTTATTGCATTGATTAAGGAAAATAATTCTATGGCGTATTTTTTTGGTTTTAACCCAACAATGTATAGTCAATTACTGGAGAAAGTTACGGACAGACAGTCTGTAATCAACTTGATCAAGACCAGAGTGTTTTCATTTAGAAATAAGTTTGGCCTTCTACTCAGGTTGAACATAGTTGCAGCTAAAGAGGTTTTAGAGGAGTACAGCCAGATTTTAACTGAGGATCAAATTACTGTGTACAATTTATATTTCAGTGTCGCTACGAAGGAGATACGTGAATTAAGGAGAGAGGATAAAGAACTCTTAATGGATAGTGGTACAGAGGAAATATACTCATTGTTTTCATTAGCCTTTGAGAAAGGGAACTATGAGACAGCATATCAGCTATTAAGGTTGCAAAAGAATGAAAAAGCAAGCCATCCTTGGTATACTTTTTTAGTTTGCGCAGTGTTAGGTAAAGACGAAGAAGCTTTACAGGCACTTGAGTCGATGGACTTAGGGCTTATTATAGACGAATCAAACACTAATAGCCATATACTTGGTCCAGCACAGCTTCCTTTTATATTTAAGTCGATAGACAACTTGATTCCCAAAAAATATCCCTATGATAGAATATCTTTAATAAACTTTATCAGCCTATTGAAGAAAATATCGGATCCGGCTATTCACGAAATTATTGACTTGGCTATCGAAACTGTATGTAACAATTTAAAGAACAACCCGAAAAAAATAACATTTGAGTCACCCTATAGTGATGAATACAAGGATCTGGTTTTGAAACGTGAAATAATGGATAGTTTGGCTCCTTTCTTCACAATGCAATCAGAACGAATGCACACCACTGCATCGTTTAGCCTTAGAAACCGAATTTACAAGTCCATTCAAGAGCGCCAAGAGGAGATTGAAGATGTGATAAAGCGCGAGGAACGCAATAGAATTTTAGCCAATCTTTCTCATAGCATAAAGAATATGCTCCGCTCGGTCATAGACCCTCTTCAGAACCTTAAAAATGAGTTTCCAGAGAAAAAGAATATTATTGAGAATGCTTTGAAAGGGGCTAATTTGATTCGTGAGATAGTCAACGCAATCAATCTCTCTTTCAAAACAAGTCTGGACGACTTAATATACGATTCGCATAATCCAGGGAAGGATTATCTTACCTTACAAGATATCATCACTGAAAGTATCAGCTATTCGATAGGTAATATGTTTGATTTCCGTTATTACCCCGTCTACGCTCAGAACTATTTCCCTAGCAAAATGAAAAAGCAGGAGTACGAGAGCGTCAAGAGAGAATGGGATGAAGTTTATGCATCTAAAGAGCTAAGCGATTTTCAATCCTTCGCTAAGAAAAATATGTTTGATTTAGAAATAGAAACGATTGACCTGTCAACTTACCAACTTGGCAACGAGAAAAGCTCGGCAATTAAGCTAATGATTCTATTCCAAGAGATTATATTTAATGCGATCAAATACGCATCATTTATCAAACGAGAAGACCGTTTTATTAAAATTGCATTCACAGAGAAATCTGGTAAATTAGCTCTGGAAGTGAGTAATAGCTTCAAGCCGGAAGTAAAAGCTAAAACTACCGGAGTAGGCAAGTTAGTTATAGAAAACTTCGCAAAAGTATTGAACTGCGAACCTGAGATTACAACCGATGATTCCGTCTATACCATCAGGCTGGAATTCGACAATATTTGGAGGACACATGGCTAAAATTCTTTATATTGAGGATGAGTTAACCAAAAATATTGCTTCTATTAAGAAGTTTTTTTCTCCCATAGTGAATAAGAAAAGAGTTATTGATGAGCTGACAAAACTTGAAAACGAAGATCGTGTATATGCCGAAGACGTGCTGTCAATTTGTAAGCGAAGCAGTATCTTAGACATATGCTACACTTTCCCATCTGCACTTGAGCATATTGTAAAAGGCCATAAAGAATACGACCTTATTATTATTGACCGCAACTTGAGCGAATACGATTATAGTGATCAAATGGGAGATGTACAAAATTTGCTTGAAAGTGTCGGGTTGATGAAAGATGAAAAAGGTATATTGGAATTCTTGGAAAGGGAGGGGGATCTTCTTTTAATTACATTGTTGAGAATAAACGATGAGTACAGAGACAAGATATTTTACCTCACAGCAAACACAGCAGATGCTCTAAGAGGTTCAAATGAACTTAAGTCTTTTATTGATGTAGCATTATTTACTAAAGAAAAGATGATAGAAAAGGGGTCGGCCAGAGAAGAAGAAATAACAAATATCTTGAGAAACCTTGAGAGCTTTAAGATCCAAAGTGACTATAAAACAGAATGCGAGATATTGAGAAAAACAGGTGATGAATCTTTGGTTGAAAGTTTTATCAGCATAGTAAAACTCATGCGTTCTAATAAAAACAAGCTGTTTTTAGGTAGTCTCAGACAATTATTACATGACCTTTTAAACGATGTTGCTCTTAAAATGAATGACCCCAATGGTCCTGATAGGGCTGAATTCTGGGGAGAATATAACCCTCAACTACAAATAAGTATGTTTATTAGAAATGAGAATGGTTTGGCAAAATATTTTAATGATCACTACTTTCATTATATTATTAAGAACTATGCGATAAATATCCATAGGATAGGAAGTGCTTATGGTGCACATAGTGAAGAAAGAAATAATGCTGGCTCAAAAGATAGAGACTCAGTCTCAATTAATACGCTTAACGCATTGTTTTTTATGATGCTCGAAGTGATTCTTTGGTACGGGGAGGCTATGGACAAGTTGTCTGAAGAAGTGTGAAGTTGTAGATATATTCGCGGACGAAGTAGATTTGTTATTATTTTTAGAAGATACAATCACTGGATCGAACTCGGTATTCCAGATAAAGTGAAGCAGGTTTGAAAGCTCTCCTGTCCTTCTGTTGATCGCATAATAATGCTCTTCATCTCTCCCTTCGTATTCAAAGATGATTTCACGTTTGGGACCGTATTTCTTTTTGGTGATGAGGGTGTCTGTTTCCGGGTTTGGATTGTTGGGGTCGACGGCACGGTATACGATTAACTCATCGCCTTTTATGGTTTCCCTATCGAAATAAAAATTCTTCATTCTTAGATTAACCGGCTCATCTTGCTTGAGACGGTAAGGTGTATTACGATACAATTCCCTGATGAACTCTTTGCGACCCTCTTGAGGGTATTGCATCGCCTCTTGCATTATAAGGCGTGCTCGTTTACGGAGCGGCGTGTTTTCGCTATTAGTCTTGTACGATTCAGGGTTGTATTCTTTGGTTCACTTCCAGAATGTGTGGGTAAATAAAGATTGCAGGTAACTCCAGGGTCTCAATCTTTGTTTTACCAAACCTTAAAGGAGAGACCCATGGATGTTACCCTTAGTGAACAAATACTAAAATTCCTGTTTAGAGTGCAAGGATATTCTATCGTTAGTGTACAAGAAGTTTTTAATCAAAAGGCAAATCGAGAAGAAATAGAGTTAGGAATACAGCAAGAGAGAGAATCAACTTGCCCTATATGCGGCCTTACTGGTAATAAATATCGTTATGATTCTCAGCTTAAGAGGATCTATGTTGGCAGCGTATTATGTAAAGCTGTATATGTTGTATTTAGGGTTTATCGTGTTAAATGTCCTGATTGTGGTGTTTTAACTGATCGCCAGACAATAAGCGAAGGTAAATCACAATACTCAAAGTCGGTTCCATCGATGCTTCTCGAGTATACTAAGTTAATGGATAATGCTTCAGTTTCATCTCTCTTAGGGATATCAAAATCTACAGTATATAGAATGGATTCAGCAGAGTTAGAAAAGCTTTCAGAAGAGTATGAGTCAAAGATACCGCAGTTAAGAAGTATTTGTGTTGATGAAATATCTCATCGTTCAGGACATAACTATGCAACAGTCGTAACAAATCAAGATGATGGCAAAGTGGTTTGGCTTGAGCCTGGTAGGAGTGCTGAAAGCCTTGTTTCAGCATATAAGAAATACCCTGATCGTTTTGAAACACTTAGCTTAGCTACAATGGATTTTTGGAAACCGTTTGAGACTGCTACAAATAGGTTATACCCCGATTGTAAGATAATTTACGACCGTTTTCATCTTTCACGACTTATAGGTCGGGCTATAGAAAGTGAGAGGCGGGAATATCAAAATGAGCTTAGTAAAGAAGATCGTAAATATATCAAAAAACATACTCGCTGGGTCTTATTGAGAAGATTTAATAACTGCAACGATAAACAGATAGACAGGTTGGAAGAGTTACGAGAAGCTAATGAGTGGCTTTATAATCTATACCTACTAAAAGAAGATTTTTTAGCTATCTTTGATGAACAGTTTATTAGTAAGGAGTTAGCTAAAGAGCATATACTAAGCTGGACTTCCAAG
>JAJBBL010000045.1 GCA_020532365.1 Candidatus Cloacimonadota bacterium
ACGTCAAAATCTAAGATAACTAAAAAAGCCAGGACTATCTCGCTAAATTCTCAACTTAAAATAACGACGCTCAACAACCTCACGAACTAAAAAATTATTCATAGCTACACACCCCTCAAATGACCATACTCAGACACATTTAACATATTTTCAAACAATTGTCACAACAAACCATCTAATTCCTTATTCAGCATACACATAGCAAGGAGCATCTAAGGAGAATAGTCGTAGGCGGCTCAGAGCCGCCTACGACTATTCTCCTTACTTTCCCCTTAGATGAAGATAGGATTTACTCTTTTTATTGACCTGCCGATCTTTTTCTTTGACAATTAAGTGGATTGATTTTTTGATAGTTTCAATCAGAGGTTTTCATTAAGGGGGACAGTATGATAACAATAAGCAAACGACAAGAAAGAATGCAAAGGAGAAAAAAGCTCCTCGATTATCTTTATTGGGGGATTATCATTTTTTTTATTCTATCTACACTCTTCTTTGCCCGATATAATCTGATCACTTTTATCACAACCCGTCGTACTAACAAGCTCCATAAAGAAGAGCTTTCTGCCCTTAAGATTGAAAACAAAGAGCTCAAAGAGCATATTAAGGAGCTAAAAGATAACCCTGAAGAATGGGAAAGAATAGCTCGAGAAAAGCATAATATGCTCAAAAAGAATGAAGAAATGATCCTTTTCAAGGAGAGTGATTAAAATTATATGAAATCAATACAATTCGTAGCTATTAACTCAAAATATTCACACACTAACCTCGCATTACTCTACTTACAAAAAATAACCCCTAAAAAATATACCACCCACTTAAATGAGTTTATTATTTCAGAGTCTGTTTACGACATCTTAGCCGAAATAGAAGCTAACAAGCCTGATGTTATTGCTATCTCAGCATATATATGGAATAGCACAGTTGTAAAAGAACTCTTGGCGGATATTAAAAAGGTGCTTCCGAACTCGACTATTGTGCTGGGTGGCGCTGAAGCGAGCTACAATTATGATGACTGGTTTACTCAGTTTCCATCAATCGACTATATCATTGCTGGATCTGGTGAAAAGGGATGGATACACTTGGCAGAAAACGATTTCTCTCTCCCCGAAAAGTTGATTAAAATCGGTAATTATCCTTTTAATGAGATACCTTTCCCCTATGATGACGATATTATAGAAGGGCTTGATAATAGATTAATTTACTACGAGGCAAGCCGTGGCTGCCCATTCAAATGTAGCTTTTGCCTATCCTCAAGAGAAGACCAAAAACTCGAATATCGAGAGATAAATAAAGTTAAAGAGGAGCTTTCCTTCTTTATCAAACATAAAGTGCCGTTAGTGAAGTTTATCGATAGAACCTTTAATGCAAACGGTGATTTTGCCCGAGAAATATGGCGCTTTTTGATTGATACACCAGGAGATACCAAGTTCCACTTTGAAATCAACCCAACCTTAATTGACAACATTGATATTGAGATACTGGCTAACGCCCACCATGATCTTTTCCAGTTCGAAATAGGGGTGCAGTCTACTAATAGTCAAACACTTAAAGAAATCGGTCGAGAAGGTAATTGGACAGCTATAGCCAAGAATATTAATAATCTGATTCAGAATACTAAAATACCTATTCACCTCGATCTTATCTCAGGACTACCCTATGAATCAATAGAGGTTAGCGCTCAGTCATTCAACGATGTATACAGCCTTAGGCCGAATTATTTCCAACCCGGTATGCTAAAAGTACTACCCGGAACTGAGATGGCCGAAAAGGCTGAAGTCTACCAGATGACGTATCAAAACTCAGCACCCTATACAGTGCTTAATAACCGCTGGATTAGGTTTTCTGAGCTACATAAACTACATAACATAGAGCATTTGGTTAACAACCTGTATAACTCCGGGCAGTTCAAAAATTCACTCCTTTTCTTAGAAAAGCTCTATGGTTCACCGTTCGATTTTTATCATAGATTAGAACGATATTGGACTGAAAATGAAATCCATTTTTGGCTCAAAGATTGGGTGAAAACAGCAACTTACCTTAGTGAGCTAATCCTGCTTGAACACCCTAACCAAATTGACGTATTTTCCGATTTATTGAGATACGATCTGATTATTCACACAAATCTTCGCTACTACCCAGACTTTCTGCTCAGTGAAGAAATTATTGAGCTACAACAGATGTGGAAAAGATTCTTGAGGATTGAGAAAAAGAGACTCGATACAGTAGATGGACCTAACTATAACTCATTGAAAAACACTCTCTTATATAAACCACTGCTCCCTTTAAGCGTCAACCATATCGGTATAGAACAAGGTGATTGTATTGCAGTATACAGCTCCGCAGGGGTTAAAGGTGTTTACCAGATTAGCATCAATAAGATCTTAAGTGTCCAAGAGGAGAGTTAGCAAACTACCTGCTTAACAGCAAGATCCTGTTCGGATAATTCTTTGTTTAGAAGAACAAATATAGTGGTATGACTCCAAGCGATGCCAAAATCAAACATGACTTAGAGATAATGAAAGCTTCTACTACATTCGCTTAATTCGCACGCTTCGATCACTTCAAAAGCATCATCTTCTGTATAATTCTGCCTGTTGAAGTTGACAGCTGATAGAAATAAATGCCAGAAGGTAACGGCAACTCTTGGCTATCGACTCCGCTCCAAACTACTCTATGTTCTCCTTTTGTAAGTGAGTCATTAATAAGCGTCTTAACCTCTTGTCCTTTAACATTATACACCTTAAGTGTGGCGACATCTGATTTTGGTAAGACGAAATATATAGTGGTTTCTGGATTAAAGGGGTTTGGGTAATTCTTCATAGTGAAAGTTTCTGGGTTAGGGAGCTCATTTTTGTCTATTGAGACATCGAGTAACGGTCTAATATAGGGGTATCCGTCGTTAAGCGAGTGTTCTGTATCGTGAGCCCAGACATCGGTAAAGTCCCATCTAAAATAAGCATTATTATCATAAGGATAAATCAAATCACTGGAAGGTCTTCCTTCGCCGTAAACAGACTCATTTTGTTGAGATCTATTTATATCCCAGTAGTTATAATTGCCTTCTAAATTACTTCCTGAAAGGCTTCCTATCAAACCACCTACTTTGCTCTCACCTATGACATAACAGACAGAATAGGTCTTATTGATAACCGTACTGCTACAGTAGCCGATGAGTCCACCGACATCTTTCTTTCCAAAAACAACGCCGTGGCAGTAGCTATTTTCAACTTCAGACATAATATTGCCCCCTAATAGTCCACCTACATAGCCGGTTCCAATGACCTCTATCTTGGCTGAAGATGAGCTGGTATTGCTATTATTAGTTTCCCCAGCCAACCCACCGACATGGTATGACCCTTTAACTCTTGAGTTGATCACGTGACAGTTTATCACTTTGGAGTTATTTCTTAAAAATCCGGCTAAGGCTCCCACATAATATTCACCCGTTACGTTGGCATCAATTATAGTAAGGTTTTTGATAGTGGCTCCGAGAGCGTAGCCAAAAAGGCCTGCATACCAAAAGCTTCTATCCATATAGAGCCCACTGATACTGTATCCACCTCCGTCATAAACCCCGTTGAAATAATTACTTTCTCCCGTTCCAAAAGGCTCCCATCCGACCCCTTCATTCCAGGGGGATACGTCTAAGTCAATATCTTTTACTTGTAGATAAGCGGCTCTTTTTCTATTCATTTTGCGAATATTATTCAAGTGTTCTGCTGTTTCTATAATCCAAGGGCTATGTTCAACACCTTCTCCCCCACCGAAAAGATGGTCACCATGTCTATAGGTACGAAATGTCCAGGTATAAGCTAATTGTTTCCCTGCTTTATTATACGGTATAATTTGCCAGTAATACAATCGATCCAGCTCAAGCTCCACATCTATTTCGAACTCGTAAACAAGCCCCACATCTTTCTCAAAATAAGTATTTGACGGTGGGTTGGACGACCCGAGGTTTATGAGGAATCCTACAGGTTCGTTGGTAAGAAACTCATTGTAATCAATTTTCCATTTAAGAGTTATAGGCAGCGGCTCCAAAAATGCCTCATCTTCCGGGGAGGGGTCATACGTTAAAAAAGGGAGCTGGTTTTGAGAAATATGACAAGGATAGCCATCATTTAAATTATGAGACATATCTTCTCTCCAGATCTCTTCAAAGTCCCAATTCTTATAGGTATCAGGGTCTGTATAGGGGTATACCATCTGTTCAGTAGTTCTCGGTTCTCCAATCGCTGAGGCGGCTATCCCACTTGTCTGAACGTCCCAATATGAGTAGAAGATCAGCTTATTTTCAGAACATCCGATCAATGCACCAGTATTATCTCCCCCGATTACTTTTGCAGTCGAGTAGCATCTATTAACTGCAGAGTCAGTCTGTCCCACTATTCCGCCGTTACAGCTTCCTCCACCTTCAGCGATAACCTCACCTCTAAAGTATGAATATTGAATATTAACTCTTTTCTCTATCAGGCCAACAAGCCCGCCGGTATTGGCCACTGCTCCGCTACTACTAATCACGGTAGCTTTTGACCAGCAGTCAGATAAACCACCCTCATCCTTAAGAAAACCGGCTATACCACCAACATTTGTTTCCCCTCGGACAACCCCTGTAGATATACAGAAATCTATAGTTGCCTGTGTTGAGAATCCTATAAGGGCTCCAACATTATTACGCCCAACAACATTAGCTTTTTCCAACAATACGTTGTTTAGCCCGCCACTTTTGAAGTCACCAAACAGCCCAATATTATCGGAATTAGGTCTATTGATATACAGGTTTGATATTTTGTAATGGCAGCCATCATAAAAGGCAGGGTATGAACTATTGATTGGTTCCCACCCCTCCTGGTCTTTCCAAGGGGAGACGCCTAAATCTATATCAGCAGTCTGTTTAAAGTAAATTTCTCCAGAGTTACTGATATGATTTCGAACATTATTCAAGTGCTCTGCTGTTTCTATAAGCCAGGGTCTTTGAAACGACCCATCACCGCCAGCAAATTGTGCTAACAAAGGTTGTCCACTTACTGCGAATAGAATTACAATAGCTAAGATAAACGCTCTTGTTTTTTTTGACATCTCTCCCCCTAAAGACTCAGACCTTTATTTCAAAAGCATCATTTTGTTTGTCACTACACCCTGATGGGTAGTGAGTTTGTAGAAATATATACCTGATGAAAGCTCTTTTCCATTATCGTCTTTTCCATCCCAGGTGACTTTATGATTACCAGGATTTAGCTGTTTGTTTACAAGACTCTTAATCTCTTGCCCTTTAATGTTATACAGAGTCAGGCTAACCTCTCCAGACTCAAATAAATCAAAGCTGATAGTTGTTTCTGGATTAAAGGGGTTAGGATAGTTTCTAAGAGAGATTGAGTTTGGTTGTATCACAGCTACTTTTTCTGCAGAAACATTTATTTCGGACAGGTGATATGGGTATCCATCGTTAATTACAAGCTCTCTATCAAAAGTCCAAATATTTTCGAAATCCCACCCTTCGTAAACCTCTTCACCAAACGGATAGATCATCTCTTCTGTGTGTTTGCCGCTACCACCCGAAGACTCATCCAACCCTGAAACATCTATATCCCAATAATTATTTTCATCTATCTCATCGTAAGGGGAGATGCGTCCTATAAACCCACCAAGGTTCATTTGACCTGATACCACAGACGCTGCATAAGAATGGATTATGGACGACATATAGTTGTTTCCTATCAGCCCTCCTACCCTATCTACACCTTTGACGCTACCTCTGCTATATGAGTTACTCACTCTGGAGCTTTGATTGTCGGCGATTAGTCCACCAACAGTGCTTTGCCCATCAACTTCGACATAGCTTGAGCTATAGTATATTTCCGAATTGTGAGCTCTGCCTATAAGTCCACCGATTGAATTTTTACCGCTAACTACCCCTTGTGCATGGCAATTAATCACCATAGCTTCTTCTAACATAGTACCTATTAAAGCACCAGCTTGGTCTTTGCCCGAAACTTCAGCATTGATAAGATTAACGTTTTTAACAGTTCCGCTGGCAACATAGCCAAATAACCCTTGATAGTTAAGGTCGCTTTTTTCAACCTTCATATTGCTAATAGTATGATTCCCACCATCATAAACGCCTTTAAAAGAGTTAGAGTAGGAAATACCGATTGCATCCCAGTTATCTACTCGATCGACTTCATTTGCTCCGAGATCGATATCGGCAATTTGTAGGAAGTATTTTTCGATGTTAAGATATTTTTTTATGTTATGAAGGTGGTCTGTGGTCTCAATTATCCAAGGATCTTCTTCATCTCCACTGCCACCGGAAAAATGGTGTTCACCGGGATAGTAAGTCTCAAAGCTCCAGACAGGGGACTCTTCAGCGGTACCTTTTTTATTATACGGTTTAACCTGCCAATAGTAGGTAGTTTCAACTTCCAGCACAGCTTCTATTTTATATTCCAACATCATTTTAAGGTCTAACTCGTCAATTATGTTAGTAGGTGGGTCATCGGTACCGAAAGAGAGCATAAAGCCGGATGGAGAGTTAGTAAATTCTTCATTCAATTCTGCCTCCCAGCTTAGTGTAACATCGATCTCTACGCCCTTTTCCTCATTTTCAGGGGACGGTTTTACTGCAACATAGGGAACCTCTTTGATAACGCCGTGATAAGGATATCCATCGTTAGCTTGGTGATTAATGTCCAGTGTCCAAATATTGTCGAAATCCCACCCTAAAAACGAGTTTGAACGGTGTGGAAAGATCATCTGTTCAGTAGTTCTCCCATCACCACCTTTCGAGTAGGATAAACCACTTGTATCCATATCCCAATATGAATAACGCCCTACATCAGAGTTGGTAACCCCTACAAGACCACCAATATCGACCCCACCAGTAACCTTACCTGTCGAAAAACAGTATGATGAATGTCCATTCTCGACAGCTCCTATTAACCCACCACTATACTTAGCCTGATCCCTGTTTTCAATGTCACCTCTCGCATAACAGTCCACTATTCGACTGTCGGTGCTACCAAAGCCGACAAGACCACCTGAAAACGCCTCAGCTTCATCGACACTGATTACCTTTGTCCTTGCACTACTCGCAATTACATGGCTTCTTACAATATAGCCCGCTAAACCACCAACTCGAGATGTCCCTTTAACAACACCGCTTGCTGAACAGTTTTCGAGCTTTGCAGGCATATCGCCATCAGTTGCACTAAAGTCACCAACCAATCCACCAACCCACTTCATACCGACTATATCAACGTCTTTCACATTCAAGTTTTTTATCCCAGCGTCCATGCAAAAACCAAAAAGCCCTACGTTATCCAGATATGAACGTCGGATATATAAGCCGCTAACTGTATGACCATCGCCGTTATAATTACCAGAAAACTTCTTATCTCTGTTACCTATTGGAAGCCAGCCGGAGTCTTCATTCCAAGGGGCTACTCCTAAATCGATGTCAGCTATTTGTTTGAAATATTTGTCGCTGTGATTAGACCCTACATACTCTCTAACCATATCCAAATGTTCTGCCGTCTCAATTAGCCAAGGATCTGCATATGTTCCAGAACCGCCGGCAAATTCAGCGTGCAGCAGAGATGCACAAAACAATAAAGCAATTAAAACGTAAAGGATTGAGTACAAATTCTTTTCTCTTAACACTTAATACCTCCTGTTAGGACCATTACTTAAAATAATGAATTCTTATCAAAACATTTTAGCGAGGTGAACCTCTTCTACTTACTACTAACCTTCTCTGCGAAAAACCTAAACTAAGTCAAGATATTATTCATTTCTTTACCCTAATTCTGTTATCGAATCACTACCATCACCCTATAGGGAAACAAGGAGTATAGTATACACTCTAACAACAGGCTGACAGTTACTACATAAGAGTGAGTAATTAACAGGGAAAATAAGTTATGAGATGAATTGTTAACCCTAAAAGTGAATAGGGTCATTAGAGATATTTCTTTACAAAGAAGGGCTACGGAAAATATTAATACCTAAGGTTGTTAGATCGAAAAAGTATATAAAATAATTAAGGTGGAGATTCTCCACTTTATTTGGCTTAAGCTGATTAAATATGAGGTATAAAATGGTCGTTATGTGTGACGCTAAGGGGCTGCTACATTGAGCATACTAACTTTTATTTTGATTTCTCTAAGTTTATCTATGGATACCTTTGCAGTATCGGTCACAAGCGGTGTAACGATAAAAAGTCTCTGTTTTAAATACGCCTGTAAGTTCTCCTTTTTCTTCGGTATTTTTCAGGCGTTAATGCTTTTCATAGGCTGGCTAACCGGCTTCACCATAAGAGGTTACCTTCAGAATTTCTCACATTGGGTTGCTTTCATTTTGCTTTTGACTATTGGCATCAAGATGATTTATGAGTCATTTATCGTTCCCTGTGATGAGAAGTGTGATAAGCATGGTTTGTTAGTCTTAACAGGGCTTGCATTTGCAACAAGCCTTGATGCTCTTTCAGTCGGAATCAGCTTCTCTTTATTGGGGTGTCAGATTGTCACCCCGATCATCATAGTTGGTATTGTAACGTTCTTAGCGGCGATGATTGGGATTTATATAGGTGGCAAGCTCACTTCGCTTTTCTCAAAACGAATGGAGCTTGCCGGCGGTATAATTCTTATAGCTATAGGGTTCAGTATCCTTCTAAAGTAATGAAATCAGGATATTTTCTCTTTTAGCCGTTCTATGTACTCAATGTCAGTTGGATCAACTTTTTGCAGAAGAGCGAGATAGTAGCTGACAATATCGCCTAAATAGATAAGCGAAAAGGCTTTCTCAATATAGCTCGATCCTTCAGCAAAAAACTCAAGGTACTCTACCCCATTTTCTTCAAACAGCTCCTTCATAAAAGAAGCCCGCTTTGCGTAGTCATACTCTGGTTTGAAGTCTGACAGAAAAATAGGGATAAACATTTTACTGAGCTGTTGATTTTCCCACGCCTCAATTTCATTATGGTTCATCTCTGGAAAAGTGTGATGGAAAGCTGGGTATTTAGCATTCTCGTTAATCTGGCATTTCCAGCGATAAGCTATAGGGGCGTATTCAGGGTTAGTCGAATAAACTATCGGTATTTTCCCATTTATTTTGATAGCGCCCATCTTAGCGATATTAGTCTCTTTCGGACTGTTTTCAGCAACTGCACCCGCTTTGATCATAAGAGTTCCTATCGCCTTTTTAATATTCGCTTCTTGTTTTGGGATAATTTGATACTCTTCCAACAAGATTACCAGCGAGAAGAAAAGAAAAGCAATTGCTGAACGTGGTGGGTATCCTGTAGGGAGTTCACACCAGATGTATTTACCATCTATCTTCTGTTTCAATAGACCGTTACAGGTTACGGCACCGATATATTGAGTTGCCTGCATTCCTTGTTCTAAACAGCTTAAAGTCTCTTCTGTGTTACCAGAATAGGAGCATACTAACAGCAAATCATCGCTCTCTATGAGTGGTAAGTTATAGTCCTTATAGACCGATACAGGTATGAGATGAGCAAAGGCGGCCTGGATAATATCTCCTGAAATAGCTGAGCCGCCCATACCGACAATGATAACACGCTTTATCTTGTTAGCCTCAATCTCCTTAAGGGTTGCATCAAAGTTTGAAGGCTTATGCACAGTAGGTGAAAAATAGGCTTTATCAATATGCTCTGGCATATGGATTATTTTGTGATACATATCCTTGCTATCTTGTTTTTGTAAGTCTATTTTGTCCAAATCGATCATATTTTAGCTCCTTGTTTATCTTTATCAGCGATTTTCAATCGCACCTGTTCAGCCATTTGCTCAAACCCTTCACGCCCCATAAGCGCCATAGTGTTCTTCTTACCATCCTCTACACCCGGCTGGTTAAGAGGATCAATATTCATAAGATATCCGGTGAAGAGTGTTTGCACTTGATACATAAAAATAAACTCGCCGATATTGTATTCATTCAAGGCGGGGAACTTAATAGTACAGTTAGGTCTTCCAGCTTCGTATAGGGCGAGCTCAGTGGCTATTTTCTCAGTGTTCAGCAGATGACTAAGTGTCTTATTAGCCAAATAGGCAAACTCATTAATTTTTGGGAACAGATCTGGGATCACATAATCGTTGTCGAAATCCTCAACCTCAAGGAAGGTAATGATTTTATCGTTAGGTCCTTCCATATATAGCTGTAGTTGAGAGTGCTGATCAGTAGCTCCGATCGCTTTGACCGGTATTTGGCCTGTGAAGACAAAGTCACCATCGTCATCAATCTTCTTCCCTAAGCTTTCAGCCCAGAGTTGTCTATACCAGTCTGCCAGGTCATAAAGATCGTTTGAGTAAGGCATCATAACTGAGACTCGATACCCTTTTTTGTAGTATATATAGTGGTTCAAGCCGTTAAGATACGCTGGGTTTTTGGAAATATCATCATTATTGCACCGCTTTCTCATAGCCGCAGCACCACGTAAAAGCTCTTTGATATCGATACCTGCAAATGCTGATGATAAGAGTCCTACGTCTGATAAGACTGAGAAACGCCCTCCAACATTGTCAGGTACTTCAAAGCCGAGATACTTTTCTTTGCGAATTATTTCGCGGAGAAACCCCTTTTCAGGGTCGGTAGTTATCACAACATGCTCTTTATAAGTATCAGGGAAGTTCTTCTTTAAAACATCAAGTATTATCAGGTAAAGCGCCATAGTTTCAGTAGTTGTGCCTGATTTAGTAATTATGTTAAACAGAGTGTTTTCGAGGTCGATTGAGCTGAGTACTTGATGAAGCATATTGGGGTCAACGTTGTCTAAAACGATAACTTCACGGTCTAAGTTCTTGCTATTTAAGAGTGCGGAGAAGAGCGCTTTATTACCTAAAGCCGAGCCCCCTATTCCTATTACTACCAAGGTCTCGAATCGCTCTCTTAATGTCTTTGCAGCTGCTATTAAATGATCAACATTTCTATCTGGTAAGCTGAAAAAACCTACCGTTTCCAGCTGTTGGTCCTGTTGAATTCTTAAGTGTACCTCTGCAACTTCCTGTGACAGGTCAACGAAATCAGAATTAGTGATTCCATTTTGTATTTTATCAGACCTAAGTAAATTACCGTAATCGTAACTGATATTCTTCATTTTTCCTCCCTCTATTTTTTTAAATAGTTTTTGTCTCTAAATACGTACTCCCTTAACTCTTTAGGCGAGTTTATCCTTAAAAGACGCCTTGTCAAGTCTTTAAGTTCGCTCTGATCTATTGCCATAATCCTCTTTTTAA
>JAJBBL010000149.1 GCA_020532365.1 Candidatus Cloacimonadota bacterium
AACTCATTGCCGGGGATAGCGGAGAGTGATTTAATAATAGAGGACGCTATTCGTCGTAAAGTGGGGTATTTGAGTCATTTAGTAGAGCTTTCAGAGAGCGAGTATATGTTTTATCGTGTTGACGACAAGTGTGTAGTAACGCGCGATGATTTCAAATTAGACAAGGTTAAATACGGTGAAGAAGTAGCGGAGCGAGGTTATCGAAACTGGCTTATGGAGTATGGTCGGGAGCGTGGTGTTTCGATCAGGTAATCTTTTTATCTTGACATTTTTCGAGGATAGTTCAGATTGGCAACCAATGATAAATTGATTGGCGGGATAGCTCAGCCGGTAGAGCAGTGGCCTGAAAAGCCATGTGTCCCCAGTTCAAATCTGGGTCCTGCCACCATTTATCTTGAGGGTTATTCTAACGACTTATCTTTCTCGACACACGTTAAGCTTTTCGGGCACATTTTTATTTTAATCAAATATTTAGCATCGATTTTAGGGTAGATTTGCCCTCCAATTAAAGGTAATAAAAAGATAGTGGATGAAATAGCTTGAAAGAAATAGGGCTATAATTATTGTGACACTGAAATATTATTCGTAGAGGAGAGATAGAATAATGACCAAAAAGACCGAGAAAAGTCGTGATGGAGTCATCATTCTGGAAGAAGACTTTCCAGGAAAGATGGAAGTCGAAGATGTTATAGTTGATGCTTCCGATGACCCCAAAAAATCGCCTGTCTATATTTTTTATAACTGGTGTAAGAAGTGTGGTATCTGTGTAGCGTTTTGCCCAACCGGTTGTTTAGGGCGAAGAGCTGACGGAACGCCGTATGTCAAAAATCCAGAGAAATGTATTCACTGTGAAACTTGTGACCGACTATGTCCCGATTTTGCAATCACCGGGTCAAAAGATAAAGGGGGTATATTCAATGGCTAAAGAAGAAGTCAAGGCTCCACAAGAGTTAGAAAAAGATTGGGTTTTGATGCAAGGTAACGAAGCGGTGGCTAAAGCAGCTATCGACGTTGGCGTTAAATTCTTTGCAGGCTACCCGATTACACCTTCAACCGAAATTGCCGAAATATTGGCAGAAGAGTTGCCCCTGAATGATGGGGTTTATATCCAAATGGAAGATGAGATTTCCAGTATGTGTGCAGTTATTGGTGCTTCATTGGCAGGCGCTAAATCACTTACCGCAACGAGCGGACCCGGCTTCTCGCTGATGCAAGAGGCAATCGGATTTGCAAAAATATCTGAAACACCCTGTGTGATTGTTAACGTTCAGAGAACAGGACCAAGTACAGGGCTCCCTACAAAACCAGGACAAGGAGATATAATGCAAGCGAGATGGGGCTCACACGGTGATGGCCCAGCTATCGTGTTGTATCCAGATTCAGTTAAAGAGGCGTATGAGTTGACAATTCGTGCCTTCAACCTCTCTGAAAAATATAGAACTTGCGTAATCTTACTGATGGACGAAGTACTCGGTCATATGAGAGAAGCAGTACTCCTTCCAGACATCTCAAAGTTTAGAGTGATTAACAGACTTAAGCCGACCGTTCCACCTGAATGGTACAAACACTACGAAGAGGATCAAAAATATCTTTCACCTTTAGCAAGCTATGGCGAAGGGTACCGCTTCCACGTAACCGGTCTCGCTCACGACGCTCACGGATTCCCAACAAATAAACCAGCTGAAGTTAAAACTATGGTGACCCGTCTGAAAAAGAAAATCACCCATAACATCAGAGATATAGTACAAATCGAAAGCTTTATGATGGAAGATGCTAAAGTGGCAATCTTTGCAGTAGGAATAGTTTCAAGAGCTGCTAAATCTGCAATACTCAAAGCGAGAAATGAAGGGCTGAAAGTCGGTCTGTTGAGACCTTTGACCATTTGGCCGTTCCCAGATGAGGCTGTGCAAAAAATGCTCAGAAATGTTGAAACTGTTATCGTGCCAGAGCTTAACCAAGGACAACTTATCCACGAAATTGAAAGACTTACTAAAGATAAAACAGATAGCGATATCGTGAAAATACAGAAAGCAAATGGTGAGTTAATTACTCCGAATGAAATCTATAAAAGTATTAAGGAGGTTATATAATGGCCAGTATACCTCAAAAAGTCGTTCACCAATACCTTCGACATAATAAAAAATTCCCGCACGTATGGTGCGCAGGTTGTAGTAACGGAATAGTGCTCGGGGCAGTCATCAGAGCTATCCACGAGTTACAGATTCCGAAAGATGACGTAATGATGGTTTCAGGTATCGGATGTACAAGTAGAATGCCAGTTTACGTTGACTTTAATTCACTTCATACACTCCACGGTAGAGCTATTGCCTTTGCTACCGGAATCAAAATGGTTAAACCAAATATGAAAGTAATAGTCATTACCGGTGACGGTGATGCTACCGCTATCGGTGGAAACCACTTTATTCACGCCGCAAGAAGAAATATAGACTTAACAGTGCTCGTACTGAATAATCATATTTACGGTATGACCGGTGGACAGTACTCACCAACTACACCAGAGGGTGACTTTGCTTCCACTACGCCTTACGGGAATATTGACGAGCCGTTTAATATCTGCCAGCTCGCTATGGGAGCAGGAGCAACATTCGTAGCCAGAGGAACTGCTTTCCATGCTTTGGAAACACAGACCCTGATCAAAGAAGCTATTTTGCATAAAGGTTGCTCAGTACTTGAAATAGTCTCCTCCTGCCCAGTAATCTATGGTAGACTTAACAAGAAGGGTAGCCCTTCAAGAATGCTTGAAAATATGCGTGATAACTCGATCAATATTAAAGCCGCAGAAAAACTTCCTCCAGAGCAAACTGAGGGGAAAATTATCAGAGGAATCCTTAAAAAAGATGATAAGGCTGTAGAGTATTACGATAAATATACACAACTCGTAAATAGAATTAAGAGCAAAAATAAATAGGAGGCCTAAATGAGTAAGAATAAGAAATGTGATAAACATGAAGTTCGACTGAGCGGTAGCGGTGGTCAAGGCCTCATTCTTGCCGGTATTATCCTCGCAAGAGCTGCAGTGCACGATAAGAAAAGAGTTACACAATCACAAAGCTACGGTCCTGAATCAAGAGGGGGAGCAAGTAGAGCAGACGTAATAGTTAGCTGTGAAGAGATCTACTACCCCGAAGCGACAAGATTCGATATTCTGTTAGCGCTGACCCAAGAAGCTTGCGATAAATTCCTCTTTGACCTTAGAGAAGAGGGTATCCTGGTAGTGGATAACTCAATAGTGAAAAACATCTCGCTCCTAAGCTCAAAAATCTATGAAGTACCATTTACCGAAATTGCTTTAGAACAACTCGGCTCATCACTCCCTACAAATATCCTGTCACTCGCCTTCTTAGTGAAGATCTCAGGTATAGTTAGTGAGCAATCTTTGAAGAAAGCGATCGAAGAGTCCGTTAGAAGCGCGTTTATCGACGTTAATCTTAAAGCGATGAAACTCGGTTTTGATCTGGCGAAAAAATACAAATAGTCAAAGTAAAGACCTTATAACTGGAGAAGAATAATGATAAAAAAACTAAACCACATCGGCATAGCAGTTAAGGATATGGACGCGGCGATTGAGCTTTACCGAAAGCTCGGTTTAGAAGTAGAAGGGACTGAAGTAGTCGAAAGCCAAAAGGTAAGAGTGGCTTTTATCCCTGTCGGTGATACACGTATAGAGCTGCTCGAAGCTACAGCTGAAGATAGCCCTATTGCTAAGTTCATCGAGAAGAGAGGAGAAGGGATCCAACATTTAGCGTTTTCGGTCGATGATATCAAGAAACAGATAGAAGTAGCTATGGAAAACGGTATCCAAATGATCGATAAAGAACCACGTCCAGGAGCTCATAATACCAAAATTGCCTTTGCACACCCTAAATCAACTAATGGGGTTCTGGTTGAGTTCTGCCAAGAACAAAAGTGAATGTACTGATGATTAGAATGAAAGAGGGAGGTGTTGTTGATGTCCATTGAAGATAAAGTGCAACAGTTGATGGAGAGAAAAGAGGCGGCGAGACTTGGAGGCGGCGAGAAAAGGATTCAAGCTCAGCACGATAAGAATAAAATGACAGCGCGTGAGCGGATTAAGTTCTTGCTCGATCAAGATAGCTTCGAAGAGTATGATATATTTGTGACCCACGATTGTCACGACTTCGATATGCAAAATACAGTTTATCCAGGTGATGGAGTCGTAACAGGTTGTGGTTCTATCAACGGAAGACAAGTATTTGTATACGCTCAAGACTTCACAGTCATCGGAGGTTCCTTGTCTAAAGCACACGCCGATAAAATATGTAAAATAATGGATATGGCGATGAAAGTAGGAGCCCCACTGATCGGTCTTAATGACTCAGGTGGAGCAAGAGTACAAGAGGGGGTCGACGCTTTAGCAGGATACGCCGAGATCTTTTGGCGTAACGTTATGGCGTCAGGTGTTATCCCCCAAATCTCTGCTATTATGGGACCGTGCGCCGGTGGAGCTGTGTATTCACCTGCAATAACCGACTTCATCATAATGAATAAAGAGAATAGCTATATGTTCGTGACTGGACCAAAAGTGGTCAAAACTGTCCTGAACGAAGATGTTACTACCGAAGAATTGGGCGGTGCATACCTTCACTCGACAAAGAGTGGCGTGTCTGACTTTATGACTGAGACGGAGCAAGACACTTTGCTAATGATTAGAAAACTGATCAGCTTCTTGCCCTCTAATAACCTGCAAGACCCGCCAAGTATGTCTAATACAGACCCAATCGATAGAAGAATAACAGAACTATATAAAATAGTACCCGACAACTCGAATAAAGCTTACGACGTCCTCGATGTGATCAATAGCATCGTCGATAATGAAGACTTCTTAGAGGTTGCTAAATACTACGCCCAAAACGTGGTAGTTGGATTTGCCAGAATGAATGGCTATCCAGTAGGAATCGTTGCTAATCAGCCAAAAGTGTTAGCAGGCTGCTTGGATATCAACGCATCGGTCAAAGCTGCAAGATTTGTTAGATTCTGTGATAGCTTCAACATCCCGTTAGTTGTACTGGAAGACGTGCCAGGCTTCTTGCCAGGGTACACTCAGGAGTCTAACGGAATCATCCGTAACGGAGCAAAACTAATGTATGCTTTTGCCGAAGCTACTGTACCAAAAATCACCGTCATCCTGAGAAAAGCATACGGTGGAGCGTATTGCGTGATGAACAGCCGACATATGAGAGCTGACGCTGTTTACGCTTGGCCTACTGCTGAAATAGCAGTTATGGGACCTAAAGGTGCAGTGGAAATAGTGTTCCGTAAAGAGATGAAAGATGCGAAAGACTTGGAAGCAATGATCACTGAAAAAGAACAGGAATATATCGATAAGTTTGCTAACCCTTACGCAGCTGCGAAAAAAGGGTATATTGACGATGTTATCGATCCTGCAATGACCCGCTTCCGAATCATTAAAGCTTTAGAAACTTTCGCTTCTAAAAAAGATTCTATACCACCTAAAAAACACGGGAACATACCTTTATAGGATATAGATTAATGAGAGATATCAAAATATTAACCGTAGTCTTGTTAGTATTGTTAGTCGGGGGCTTCTCATTCACTTTGGACGCTTTACAGGTAAATAAAGAGGAGATTACCCCGAACTCAAGCTTGATCGAAGTGTCTGAAAAGATAGATATTCCTATAAAAACACTTAAAGAGTACCTTCGTCTCGATTCCAGTGTAGATGTCAAAGCCAGTATTAGTAGCTTAGGCGTCGATGCTGTTATGATCGATGATGCAGTAAATAGATTTACCTCGAGAAAATGGATTTTTAGCTGGGGTGTAGTCGGTATTGCTATGGGCGTTATCTTCTTAAGCTTGATCGTTACGGGA
The DNA here is from genome assembly GCA_020532365.1 of Candidatus Cloacimonadota bacterium. Taxonomy (GTDB): domain Bacteria; phylum Cloacimonadota; class Cloacimonadia; order Cloacimonadales; family JAJBBL01; genus JAJBBL01. The sequence continues at coordinate 5,872 of JAJBBL010000149.1, forward strand.
ACGTTCGTTCATCTGTTTGGAATAGCAGTTAGCTACTTCGATAGAGATAAGAAAACACCAGCTCGTACCGATAGTGAAAGCAAAGATATTAAATCGCGAGATACAAGCTATGACGCCGTTATCGCCGCAATTATAGCACTGCATACCCATCTCAAAGAGGCTGAAGAGAGCGAAAGAATGATATTGGCGTGGAAACGTGAGCCGGTAAGTGTTTGGAAAGCTTCTTCTAAGTTTTCCTTGGCTAATAAACTGTTTGGTGGACGTAGAGGATGGTAACCGGTAGTTTAGTACTGATTATTTAGGAGTTTAAGAATGAAGAAATACAAAATGATGATTAACGGAGAGAAATACGAAGCTAAAATACTGTCGTATAAAGGGTATGAAGCGAAAGTAAACGTTAATGGTATAGATTATTTTATTGAGATTGAAAAAGATGAGGGGTCGCCTACACAACAGGTTATCCAGACAAGTAAAGCGTGCGTGACTCAAGAAAAAATAAGCTCAATCAAAAGTGGAAATAGTGGTAAAGTCATGGCGCCTATCCCTGGTATAGTTATAGATGTCTATAAAAAGGTAGGGGATCGGGTCGAAACTGGTGACGTAATCCTTTCTCTGGAAGCTATGAAGATGGAATCTGAAATGACCGCCTCCGCCAGCGGAGTCATTAAATCAATAGAGGTCAATAAAGGGGATTCCGTGTTAGAAGGTGATTTGCTCGCAACTATCACTACCGATAAAGTGGCTGAACAACCAAAACAAAAGAAAGTAGCACCTACGCCTCAAACTGTAAGACCACAAGCTACACCACCATCTAAACCAAGAGTGGTCGCTGGTGACGGTAGTGTCAGAGCTCCAATACCAGGTATCGTCTTAGACGTTCGAGTCAAAGAAGGACAAGAGATTGGCGCTGATGACATAGTAATTATTTTAGAAGCTATGAAAATGGAGTCTGAGATTAGAGCAGGCGTCAGTGGAAAAGTACTTAGCATTGATGTTAGTAAAGGTCAAACAGTTAACGAAGGTGATATCTTAGTTAAGGTTGGAGCGAAATAGATATGGAAGCACTCATACAGTTTGTTCAAACTACCGGTTTTTATCACTTCCACTGGACCTATCTGGTGATGATAATAGCTGGCTTGTTCTTTGTTTTCTTAGGAATTACAAAAAACTTTGAGCCGCTACTGTTAGTTCCAATTGGATTCGGTATGGTGCTGGGAAATATACCTGGAGCTGAAGGGGTGTATGACGTCGGTTCAGTACTTAATCTCCTCTACTCAGGTGTCGACTGGGGTATCTTCCCCCCTATCATTTTTATGGGTATCGGAGCGATGACTGACTTCTCAACCTTGATCGCTAACCCGAAATTGATAGTCTTGGGCGCTGCCGCACAGTTTGGTATTTTTGCCACCTTTATAGGAGCTATAGCACTCGGGTTTACACTGTCCGAATCTGCCGCTATAGGTATTATCGGTGGAGCTGATGGGCCTACTTCTATTTTCTTGGCCTCTAAATTAGCACCACACCTTGTAGGCTCAATCGCTATCGCTGCATACTCGTATATGGCGCTTGTGCCCGTGATACAGCCACCAATCATTAAAATGTTGACCTCGAAAAAGGAACGACAAATCAGAATGAAAGCTCCAAGGTTGGTGAGTAAAAGAGAGAAAATACTCTTCCCATTCGTCGGGTTTATCGTAACGTCTCTTATTGCACCCTCCGCCGCTATCCTGTTAGGAATGCTCTTCTTGGGAAATATACTCAAAGAGAGTGGCGTCACAGAAAGATTAGCTAATACCGCCAGAAATGCACTGATCGACTCAGTTACCATTATCTTGGGACTAACCGTGGGGGCAAGTACACGAGCTGACGTGTTTCTCCGCGTTGAGTCTATCCAAATCTTTGCGCTCGGAGCTTTAGCCTTTGCTATCGCAACTGCTGTAGGTGTATTATTTGCCAAATTGGTTAACCTCTTCCTTAAAGATAAAGTTAACCCAATGATCGGAGCTGCAGGGGTTTCGGCAGTACCAAATAGCGCCAGAGTAGTTCATACATTAGGACAAAAAGAGGATCGAAATAACTACCTTATTATGCACGCTATGGCACCTAACGTAGCGGGCGTTATTGGATCCGCAGTAGCTGCAGGTGTGCTCCTTAGTATCTTAGGTCAATAAGTGTAGAACAGTTTTAAGAAACTGTCTCTATTAAACAGTAAATTAGAATTTAAGTTGAGGCAATTCTGATACACGATTGGATTTGCCTCAGTTTTTCCTTGCCACCAACCTTTGAAAAGGTTGGAGTAAAACCGGTAAAAGGCTTATGAACTACATCGACAGGATTGGCGAAAGACTTATTGTTTTCATCGAGAACATAAAAAGTTTTGGCCGTTTTATGGCCACAGTGGTTCGTCGTTTTCTATCTCTCTACTCTGAAAAAAAAATCAATGCTGATGTTTTGGTTCGACAAGTTTATTTTACCGGTTTCGAGGCTTTTTGGCTCGTTAGTATTATAGCCTTCGGTATCGGAGCCCTGATTATACTGCAGGGGAATATTATCCTCTCTACGTTTGGACAGACCAAACTGATGTATGTGCTACTCGTCACGGTTGTAATACGTGAGCTGAGTAGTATTCTGACCGCCCTAATTGTTATCGCTCGATCGGGAACCTCTATCTGTACAGAGCTTGGTAATATGAAGGTGAGCCACGAGATTGACCTGCTCCAGTCGTACGGTATTTCTCCCATCAACTATTTGGTTATATCAAGAGTGTTTGGCGTCGTGGTAGCTCTCTTTACTTTAACCATCTACTTCAATATCATCTCCATATTAGGAGGTTGGTTCTTTACTTCATTCTTCTATCCGATACCCTTCAAAGATTTTATGATGCACCTAATTGGTGAACTGAGTGTAGGAGATCTCCTAATCAGTGTTATCAAGTCGGTATTCTTCGGCTTCTTTATCGCCTTGATCTCCTGCTACCAAGGGCTGCAAGTAGTAGTTGCGAGAACAGAAGTACCTCAAAGAACTATTCGTGCAGTCGTTCAATCTATACTGGCCGTTATAGTTATCGATATCCTAATAACTTACATCTACTATTTAGTGCTGTGAGTGCAAAATGTTGACTCTAAAAAATATCTCCTTCAGACATAAAGAACAGACGGTTCTGGACAGTATTAACTACCACTTTGAGCCGAATAAAACTTATACTATCACAGGAGGGCTTAGCTCCGGGAAAAGTACCCTCCTTAAGATTACAGGGGGGCTTATACCCCCAACCGAAGGAATCGTCTGCTTTCGAGAGAGAGATATTCAAACTAAAGGGCTGGAGCGTGAAATACACCGTAAAATTGGTTATGTGTTTCAAGAGGGGGTACTGATTTCTAACTTGTCTGTTGAAGAAAATATTGGACTACCTGTTAAATATCTGCTACCAAACAGCAATAGAGATGAACAGAGAATTCGAGTTAAAGAGATGCTGTCACGCTTTAGAGTGGATAGTAGTTATTTGGATAAACGACCCTGTAGCATCCCGGCGTCGATAAGGAAAACAGTGAACTTCGCTATAGCTTTTATTTTACAACCTGAAGTTCTTATGGTAGATGATCCGCTGTTTAACCTAAATAAACCGGAACGAGAAGCTGTAATTCGTGAGTTGACCAATTTTAAGCGCTCAGGAGGCACTATGATTTTGACAGGAAATAGTGAGAGGATAATTAAAGATTTGACTGATGAAGTTATCTACCTTAATGAAGGGAAAATACAATATAGCGATAAACCAGAACTGTTTTTCACTTCCACTGATAGTGAGTTGAGTCAGTTTGTTACAGAAGAGATTGGAGACTAAGATGGATCAAAAAACGAAAAGAACTTACCGAGTTACAGGTTTTTTCGTGCTCGTTGCCAGTATTTCATTGCTTTTACTTGTTATATTTATTGCGTTTAAACAGAATGCGTTCACAAAGAAAATTACCTACTATACTACATTGGATAACGTAGTTGGTATTACTACATCGTCACCCATTATTTTTAAAGGGTATGAGATTGGACGAATCAAAAATTACAAGCTAAATAAAAATAATGAGATCGAAGTGGAATTTATTGTCTTCCAAGAGTTTGCACACTTAATGATCGAGGATTCCGTGCTCGATAAAAACGTTCACCCTATTACTGGAAGAGGGACTCTTGAATTTGTAATGAATCGTAGCTCCGATAAACTCATTGCCGAAAAAAGCTTCGTACTCTCTTCTGACTCTAATCAAGGGCGTAAAGCTCTGCAAGCGAATCAAGAACATGGTAGTAGTGAGCCAATAAGCTCTTTGATAAATAAACTGGAGCGGTTTGTTAGTAACTTGGGAAGAGATGATAATTACGACGAAGGCTCCTTCTTTAGAATGATTTACAATATGGCTGAAGTAGCAGAAGGGCTGGATAAAGGAATCGAAAACTTGAACCGAATACTCATCTCATTACAGACAGAAGAGACTAAAGACGATGGTGTGCTATTCCGTACGCTGAATAACTTCGCCGATCTGGCAGAAGAGATGAAGATTACGAATAGTCTCCTTGCTAATAACTTGGTTAAACTTAACTCCCTGCTTGAAAATTACGAACACCCAGAAGGGCTTCTAAGTAAAATGTTAGACCCGACAGGGATGGATATTATTCAGCCCCTCAGTGAGTCGCTCCTGCTGCTGCAAAAGAGTTTACGAGAGATTAGTGAACTGATGGAGTTTGCCAATGATCACGCCCCTGAGCTACTGCTGCTAATGTCTGAGAGTAAAAAGACACTGAATGAAATCCAGAAGACTGTGGAAGGGATTAACAGTAACCCCCTCATTAGAGGAGGAATTACTAAACCTGATACACCTGTGCCAGGTAGTAAGATAAGAGTGGAGTGATGATGAAAAAATATACTCTGTTTGTGCTTGTAATATTTATATTGAGCAGCTGCTCTACTGCCCCTATCACAAAAGTATCACCCTTGAAAAATGACGGTGATAACCTCTTCAGACTCGGCCGTACCCTCCTTATGCAGGGAAGAGAAAATGAGGCACAATCGAGCTTTGAATTAGCCAAAGGGTACTACTCAAGAATAGACGATGTCGAGGGGCTGGTTAACGTTGAATTAGCCACTTTAAGCATCCTGGCGCGACAAAATAGTGGGGCTAACTTAGCAGATCGTGTGGCTAACTTACGTGAATATATACAGTTGTTTCAGCCGGAATTAGAGGAGCGCTTAATGTTAGGAGAAGTAGAAATAGCCTTCTTGCATAATAACTATACAAAAGTGGTTAACCTTACTTCTCAGATAAAGAGCTCCGATAAACAGATAAATGTTCAGCTCAAT
>JAJBBL010000159.1 GCA_020532365.1 Candidatus Cloacimonadota bacterium
GGATAAAAAAAGAGTTCTGAGTTAATTTGATTGACAGGTGATTGATATCTTAAGAGACTGTCTAAAGAATAAAATGGAGGTATTGGATAGAAAATGAGTTCGATTGCAGTGCTTGGTGGTTTGTTTGGTGATGAAGCTAAGGCTAAGATAGTTGATGCTTTGGCGAAAGGGGTCAATGTAGTTGCAAGATTCCAAGGTGGAAATAATGCAGGGCATACGATTAAGTGTGGTGATGAAAAGTATGTTCTTCATCTGATACCTTCTGGCATTTTGTACGATGATGTTGTCTGTATGATAGGTAGTGGTGTGGTGATAGATCCGTTTGGATTGAAGGATGAGATGGTGCGACTGAAGGAGCGTGGTGTTGAGTTTGAGAATCGTCTGATGATCGACCCGAGAGCTCACATCGTTTTGCCGTTACACAAGCAGTTAGATGCTAAAAAAGAGGATCAACACGGGGAGTCTCGCATCGGAACTACAGGTAGGGGAATAGGCCCTTGTTACACAGATAAAATTGCCCGTATTGGGATTAGAGTTTTGGACTTAGTTAAGCCAGAGACGCTAACTAAGAAGGTAAAAGCGATATACTCTTTTCATCAAGTAGAGATTAGCGAAGAAGAGTTTAACTCATTAATAGATGATCTTTTAGAAGCAGGTAAACACCTTGCTGAATATACTAAACAAATCCCTTACGTGTTAGAAAACTACTATAGAGAAGGGAAGACTATCCTCTTTGAAGGGGCACAAGGGACCTTTTTGGACGTAGATTACGGAACCTATCCTTATGTTACTTCCTCACATACAATAGCAGGTGGAATCTCGATTGGCTTAGGTTTATCACCTAAGAAAATTAACAAAGTAATCGGCGTGTTCAAAAGCTATATTACCAGAGTGGGTAATGGGCCGCTTGTAACTGAGCTCAACGATGCAGTGGGTGAAAGAATTAGAGAAGTTGGAAATGAATACGGTGCCTCTACCGGTAGACCACGACGTATAGGCTGGTTTGATGCGGTAGCGGGTAGATTCTCGACAATAATCAATGGCTTCGATGAGATTGCCTTGACCTTGTTGGACGTTTTACAGGGGTTTGACACTTTGAAGATCTGTTATGCTTATGATATTGATGGTGAAATTTGTACCGAATATCCAGCAGATACCGAGCTTTTGGAAAGAGCTAAACCTGTGTATTACGAGCTACCAGGCTGGGAAGAGGATATAACAGGGTGTAGAGAGTATGATGAACTGCCTGAAAATGCTAAGAGTTACGTCAAAAAAGTTGAAGAGTTGTTGAACGTTAAAGTATCAATTATCTCTGTCGGACCCGAAAGACAACAGACTATCTTTGTCTAACATATAAGATAGAGCTGCGTGCCGCTATACAGCGGAGTTGTTCGGAGTTTGATAATAAAAGGAGAGTAAGATGAAACTGAGGAATATATTTTGGTTGGCTCTACTGTTAACTGTGAGCTCATTTCTTTTCGGAGCTTATGATGCAGAGCAAAAAGCAGAACATATCGGCCCTGACTTTATGTCAGCGGTATACGATCATTATTCTGTAAACTTGTTCGGTGCAAAGGCTGTTGGGCTCGGTGGAGTCGGAGTAGCCCTTGAAGGTGGGATTGAGAGCAGTATTTACAACCCTGCAGCGTTTCGGCAGAAGAAGTGGAACTTTTACTTAGAAGGGAATGTAAAGGGACCAAGCAATGAGATGAATAGCTATGCAAAGTCATCCGAGCCGAGTGTTAAAATAAAAGGCGAAAAGTTTGATTCTCCTGTGCCAACTTTTTTTATCGGGATAGGAGGAGGAATTATCGACTATCTTAACGTTGGCTTGACCTTTACCGTGCCGAACTCAATACGCTACAACGTATTTACCCGCGAATTGAAAACGGGCGATTATGTGGATAGATATCCAAAAATGTATAACTATCAGACAGCTTTCTCCTTGGCAGGACATTATGAGAAGTTTAGCGCTGGAATAAACGTCATCAACAGTCATTACTCACTTTTAGACTTGCGGGTAGAGGATACTTTTGACAGGGTAATCATAGAAGAAAATGTGCTCCAGTTTCAGCCAGGCCTATTCTATGATGGGGACAAGTTTACAGTCGGCGCAACCTATAAAACTTCTACTGAAAAAGAGATTAAGCTTGGAAATATCGAGCCCTATTATCAACGCTACGACTTCGTTTTCCCAGCCGCTTTAGACTTAGGGGCTACATTTATGATAAAAGATAACTTGATGGTGGCTGGTGGAATAGAATGGGAGCAAACCAGTGAGCAATATAAAGAGTTTGACGATAGATTAATTGTTAAAGTCGGATTGGAGAGGAAAGGTGATAAGCTCGATATCAGAGGTGGGATGATGACTCTGCCAGGCGTCTATGAAGGAACATTTGCGATCCCACAAGCAAGTGAGCAGCCCAAAGAATATATATACTACCCACTCCCTTATGACTATGGAACTGTCTCAAAGTGTGACCAGCTACTTCTCGCATTTGGCTTTACCTATCGACTACCCAAAGCCGAGTTAAACGGCGCGTTAGTCAAAGATGTGTTGCAAAATGTTGACACTATCCAAGCGCTCCTTTCTATCAATGTTAAGTTTAGCGATATTATTTCAACGGAGGTTAAGTAAACGGAATGCAACGACGTCTTATAATTGTAATTGGAGCTTATGGAAGTGGGAAAAGTGAGTATGCGATCAACTTGGCGAAAAGCTTGAAAAAAGAAGGGGAGGAGATCTCCTTAGCAGATCTTGACGTGGTTAATCCCTACTTTAGGAGCCGTGATGTCAAAGACTACTTTGCCAAGGAAGGTATCGATGTGATTAGCCCTGAAGGGGTGTATGGTCACGCAGACCTACCTATGATTTCGCCAAGAATCTCAGGAGCAATAAAAAGGGACGATAGAAATGTTATCCTTGATGTTGGGGGTGATCCTGCTGGATGTCGTGCATTAGGAAGATTTACCGACATAATCAAAAATCAAGCTTACGAAATGCATTACGTCGTTAATACTATGAGACCGTTCACCTCAAACGTTGAAGATATAGAGTCGATGATCGATCAATTAGAATCTGCCTCAGGATTGAAAATTACGGAAATGGTGGCAAATCCTAATCTGCTGACTGAAACAGACCAAAGCATAGTAGAAAATGGCTTGAAAATCATTAATGAAGTGGCGGAAAGAAGAAAGTTAGCCTTCAACACCTACCTCGTTATCGATTATCTCAATGCTCAAATTGAAGGTGGACTGTTAGGAAAGAATAAAGTTGTCCTGGAGTATTATCTCAGAAAACCGTGGGAAAGAGTAAGCTCTTTAGGGGTTTAGCTCTCTTCAATAGTCTCAACCGGAGTAGCTTTTCTGCTACCCTTCCAGCGGCGATGAACCCAAAACCATTGTTCAGGATATAACTTAATATACTCTTCGAGACCTTTGTTCATAAGGTTAACTATACGGAGGTAGTTCTTGCTGGCATTTCTTGATTTAGCAGGTAAAACCAGCTTTTCAAAAGAAAAGTGGAAATAGCCAGGACGCTCTCTTAAGAAAATACCTAACACGAGAGGGGTATCCATCTTCAAGGCGATACGAGCATATCCGGTTATAATTGAGGCCTCCCGCCCTAAAAAGGGGAGACGAACACCCTCTTTCCCTGCATCCTGATCAACAAGCATCACCACTATTTCATTGCGCATTAAAGCCCTGAATACCGGCTTCATATTCTTGCTCTTATATATAATATTGATCCCAGCTTTTTGTCGGGGAGCATTGATATAGTCGTTGACGTATGGGTTGCGGAGACGTTTGATGATTACGTTAAGCTTAACCCCTTTTTGAGCCAAATATTGACCAGCTAATTCCCAATTACCGAAATGTCCACTGATCACTAAAACCCCTCTTTTATGCTCAAGTGCGTCTTCAATAAGCTCCCATCCTTCTAAGGTGTAAGGGTGAGTCTCTTTTCTTTTTTGGATGAAAGATTCGTAAGCGGTGAGGGCAAGGTTGTAGTAATGTTTGTGAATGATTTTTTCGATTTCTTTATTGTTTTTCTCAGGGAATGCCTTTATGAGGTTATCCTTCACTACTTTTCTTCGTATTCTTAGGATGTCAGAGGCAAAAAAAGCGAGACCTTTTAATAGGAATAAGGCGAGTTTCTCAGGTAGTAGTCTAAAAAAGAAAACAAGCGTTTTCAAAAGAAAATACTCAATAACGTTTTGTAGTTGCTTAATGTTTTTCATACCCCCACCCTCGCATCCCTTATAAATTTTAATTAAAGAAGATTGAGGTAAGCTGTCAGCCAACAACGAACCTAACCATCTATACTACAAAATAATCAAAGAGCGTACGATGTCAAGCGACTTTTACGTGATTTATGGGCGATTATATATAAAAGTATCCATCCGCTTAAATATCAATGAGATCTCTCTGAGTTATGCTCTCAATCATTGACGATAAACTCAATAGCTTCGCTTAGTGTTGTAGACTGGGTGTTATTGCCCCTATTTTCTAAGCTCCAAGGCGTATTGACGTAAGAAAACTTAATTGTGCTTAATCTTGAATAGTTCAGTTACACACTCATATTTCCGTTTCAGCTCTTCATTATACTCGATGTTTTCTTCAGTGTTAGGTTTAAGCTTCCATTCGTCAGATCGCTCAGAAAGTAAGTCATAAATTTCCCAGCTATACAGAAACCTACCACTTTTGAGAGAGTAGAGGTCTTGTAGCTGTGTCGCCGTAAAGTCTTCCTCTCTTATCTGCTTCAATAAAGCTCTATTTATTTCATACCCCTCTTTTGTAGAGTAAAAAACAATCTTGTCTTTAACCTCAAAATCGAGATCTCTAAAATCATTTAGATATCGACGGAGCCTTCTCGTGTTAGAAAATTCCATACCCGCTAACGATTGTAAAACATAACCCTCTATCTCTTCCCTCTCTAAGCGCTCAATCACCATATCAGGAAAAGAATGAATAGTTACGTCGTATACTTTTTGATCAAACACATTCTGCACTATGAATAGAGCAAAAAAACTGATAAAGCCCGCTATGATCGGTGTAGTAATCCAGCTGGAGAAGATTTTGCCTAAAACACCCCATTGTAAATTCCGCCCCCCTTTAGCTAAAGCTATTCCGATAACGCCACCTATAATAGCTTGGGAACTTGAGACCGGTACGAGAGGAAATGTGGGAAGATTAAGCGAAATTAACCACTCTCTGAAATTATTTGAAGCAAAAAAATACAGAACTAATGAGTGAGATAATACTACTATGAAAGCTGTTACAGGAGTCAGTCTATATAGGTCTCTTCCGACCGTTTTCATTACTCGCTTCGAATAGGTAAATACCCCTACTGCAATGGCAATACCACCTAAAAGAAAGAGCTGTCGAACTGACGAGAAATGAATGTGTTGGCCGATCGCAATGTCTTTAAATGGTGATGTAGATACGAAAACACCCATCACATTAGCTATATTGTTAGCGCCAAAACTGTAAGCACCAAACGCACCAACAATAATCAAAGCATAACGTGTGTAAGCATCCATAGTCAAGAGGTGCATCTTGACGTTCTCAAGAAGATATTTCGTTATAAAGTATATGATTATTGCAAAGAAAGCGGCTAAAGCGGGACAGAGAAACCAAGTAGTCGCTATTTGCGCCAATAGTGAATAGTCGGTCGAAGCTCCACTGAATAAGTTCCAGCCGACAATTCCCCCTACAATTGCTTGTGAAGTTGAACCTGGTAACCTTAATTTGGCCATAAGGGCTAAAGTAGCACCAGCTGCTAAGGCAACGGTGAAAGCTCCCGCACTGGCGTTAATAGCGCCCAGTTGTCCTAAGGTCTCCGAAGCACCGCCACCCTCTAACACAGCACCAGCTACCATACCAATTGAGGCGATAATAGCAGCAGTCCGAAACTTAAGCATTTTGGTTCCGACTGCCGTACCAAACAGATTAGCAGCTCCGTTAGCGCCGAAAGTCCAGCCCAATAAGAGTCCACTCGTTAAAAAGATATAGTTCATCTTAAATCATTCTATTGATAGTGTAAATAGCCAGACGGTCACTAACTAATTCTGCATAGTCAGAGATACTTTCGATGTTTGATACGACATAGCGTAGATGCATTTGTAGACTTAGATCGAGTTTATCAGCAAAGATTTGTTTCTTCAGTTTGAAGGCAATATCGTCCGACTCTTTCTCGTAAAAGCTAACCTTATGAATATGATCCTTAACAGACATAAACTCCTTGAAAAATGCACGTACTGATCTGATTAGCCACTCTGCGCTTTGGATTGACGTGTCGGTTAGTTCACTAAACTGATCGTTATATTTTTCTGGTATTGCCGGTGTTTCGATAGAGAATATTTGCAGCGTTTTTTTGATATTATCGATAATATTGTCGGTACTTTCCAAAAGAGAGAGTACATCTCCTCTATTTTCTGGGATAAGTGTTCTTAGTGAGAGCTGTTTTTCTATATCAACACGAAGGTTATCCGCTTTTCTTTCGTATTCAATAACTCTTTGCAGTCTTTGATTTAACTGTTTTATATCCCCATTAAGATAATTCTCTATACCTCTTCTAAAGAGCATCCCGCTTTCAGATACTAAGTCGAGAAACTCATCGATTTGGTTTTCAATTACCTTCGAGATTTTCAAAATAGCAGCCACATAACACCTCCAGAAAGTTGATCAACTACGTCCAAGAAGCAGTTTTTACATTTACTTGTCAAACCTTTTCATATTCAGCTCTCCCGAAGATAGTTGAAAGTCACTTCACAGGTCTTCTATCTTTTATAGTAAGTTGGATATTACCAGCTGAGTTAAGCTTGTAAACAAGAGGGGCAATCTTCTCTTAAATATAATTTAGCTTTACAAATTAGATCGACTTTCTTAGATGGTATCATAACATTAATTTTTGAATACAATGTTGAATTGGACTAAATGAGGAGATAATGACTGATTTAACAAGACTTTTGAGCCGTACTTGGTACAATACTATACTAATTGCTTTACTTGCGTTCTTTTTTGCCAGTAGCCTATGTGGGCAACAGGATGTTTCAGAAAAAGGGGTATTAGTCATAGGTGGTGATAGCTACTATCCACCTTACGAGTTCCTAAATGAAAATGGGGAACCTTCTGGGTTTGGCGTAGAGCTGATAAAAGCTATTGGTTTAGAAATGGGACTCAAAATAGAGGTTCAGCTTAATGAGTGGCATCAGACTTATAAAGACCTGATCGACAATAAAATTGATGCCGTAATTGGGATGGCCTATTCTATAGAAAGAGCCGAATCGTTCTCCTTTTCTCGACCTCATAGTCAGTTTGACTCAATAATAGTCGTCCGTAAAGAAAACAATAGTATTAAACAAGAGTCCGATTTGAAAAACAAAAAGGTAGTTGTGCAATACAACGATATCTTTCACGAATACCTTCTTAGTAAGGATTACAACAATGAGATATTAACGACAAACACTCCTGATAGTACCTTAATTCTCCTCTCTGAAGGGTATGCTGAAGCTGCTCTTATCAACAGTAATCAATTCGAATATCTCGATACTAAACATAAATATACTAACCTTAAAGTAGTCCCAGGTTATATCTTAGCCAATGAATTCTGCTTCGGAACTACTAAAGAGAAACGATACATAGTGGCTATGTTAAACGAAGGGTTAACAAGAGTTAAAGAAAATGGGACTTACAGCTACCTCCAAAATAAATGGTTAGGGACGCATTATGAAAAAAGTATCTATCCGCAAATAATAGCTCAATATGCATTCATCATCATAATTGCTATTTCCTGTTTAGCTTTCATAATCATTATTTGGATCCTCTCACTCAAAAAGCAGGTGAAAAAGAAAACTATAGAGCTCAAAGAGGAGTTGGATAAACATAAAGTTACTGCTGAGGTACAGCAAAGGGGACAGAATGTACTCGAAGCAATGTATAACATCTCAGAAGCAGTGACTACCTCAAAAAGTCTGTTCGAGTTCTATTGCATCATCCACAAAAACGTTAAAAACTTGATGGTTGCAGACGACTTTTATATCGCCCTTTATAACGAGGATAGTAAATACTTGAGCTTCCCTTATTTCAATGACCGTACTTCGGCCTCCTTACCAGAACCAAGAAGAGAAGGACGTGGGCTCACAGAGTACGCTATTAGGCGGGGTAAACCTCTTCTGCTTAACTACGATAAAATCAAAGAGCTTAACGAGCAAAATGAGATTGAGCTAATTGGTGCTTCCTCTCAACAGTGGCTTGGAGCTCCTCTAAAATTAGGGGATATAGCTATTGGGCTCGTGGCGGTTCAAAACTATGTAGACCCCAACGCATACGACGAAAACGATAAACAGACACTTACATTCATCTCGGAACAAATTGCACACGCTATTGAGAGAATACAGCATCAAGAGAGTATAAAAAGAACTATTATAGAGTTAGAAGACAAGGTTGTAGAGAGAACAAGTGAGCTAAAAAAGTCTGAACAGGCGTATAGAACACTGACTGAAAATTCACCTGACCTTATAATGCGCCTTGACCCACTGTTGAGAATAATATACGTTAATCCAACCATCGTCAAGTATACCAACATTCAAGTGGACGATCTTATCGGCAAAAAATTAGAAGATTTATTGCTCCCCAAAGATATTGAGACGATTATTAGTAGAAACATTAATACCGCTTTCGACAAAGGGGTTGTTACTTCTATAGAGTTAAATTTACCTGATGGTACTTGGCTTGACTCAAATATAGTGCCCGAGCTTAGTCACGATGGCAGGGTAACGTCAGTCATCGTCAGTGCCCACGATATTACGATTCGGAAGGCGTTTCAGCGTGAACTCAATGAGTTAAATGTGCAACTCGAAGAGAGGGTTAAAGAGAGAACTATGCAGTTAGAGGATGAAATTGCTGCTAACGTTCATTACTCGAATATACAAAGGGCACTCTTCCTAATCTCTGATTCGGTACATACCGCCAAAGATATACAGGATTTATACGAGTTTATATATCGGATAATAAAGCAGTTTATGGTTGTAAACAACTTCTCTATTGCGCTTTACGATGAGGAAAAACAGCTCATTACCTTCCCTTTTAATGAAAACGAGTTTGATGAACATCCAGAGCCGAGAAAGCTAATGAAAGGCATTACAGAATATGCCTTGGCAAAAGATGAGCCTTTACTCGTTAGAGAAAAAGAGCTGCAAAGATTAATCGAGAAAGAAGAAGTAGTTTTTATCGGCCGTCCCACAAAAAGCTGGCTCGGTATACCACTAAAAGTGGACAATAAAATCATAGGGTTATTGATCGTTAAAGACTATGAAAATGATGAAGCGTTTAGCGATAATGATATCCAAATCCTGACCTTCGCCTCCGAACAAATAGCACTCGCTATTGAAAGAAAAGAGTCAGAGCAGCATAAAAACAGACAAAATATGTTCTTCCAACAGCTCTTTAACAATACACCTGTCGGTATAGCCATTCTTGATAATGAGGACAGAATAATCGACGTAAATCAAGGTTTTACAACGATATTTGAGTATGTCAGGGAGGAGATTATAGGAAAGAAGATTAACCCTCTTGTTACCCCTGAGAACCTCTCTTCCGAAGCTAATTCTGTATCTAAAATCACCCAGGCTGGTGACGTAATGGAGGTCGAAACGTATCGTCAAACCAAACGGGGCGAAATAAAACGGGTGAAGCTCTTTGGCGTCCCTATCAAGGTAGACAACGTTCAGGTTGGAATTTATGGTATTTATTTGGATATCACACCATTGCAGAACATTCAAGACTCATTAGCACAAGAGAAAGAAAAGTTCAGTGTGATGCTCAGCTCTATAGGTGACGGGGTAATAGCTACCTCTTTAGACGGTAAAATAGTCCTTTTGAATAAAGTGGCACAAGAGCTTACTGGATGGACTCAAGAA
Source organism: Candidatus Cloacimonadota bacterium (assembly GCA_020532365.1). Lineage (GTDB taxonomy): Bacteria > Cloacimonadota > Cloacimonadia > Cloacimonadales > JAJBBL01 > JAJBBL01. The sequence continues at coordinate 9,924 of JAJBBL010000159.1, forward strand.
GAGGCAGAAGGGGCAGAGGTTCAACAGGTGTTTAATATTGCCGATGCTAAAGAGCAGAATATGGGATCGATGATTGTTCAAAACGTTGCAGAAGGGAACAAAACATTAAGGCTTTCCAACAAAACTACTCTTACTGCGAAAGATGGCACAGAGTATCTCATTGAAGATAGTGCTGCTCCGATAAGGGATGTTAATGGCACAGTTAACGGTGTTATTATAGTTTTCAGAGATATAACCCAGAAAATACTGATTGAGGAAGAGCTGCAAAAGAGCGCAAAATTAGAGTCGGTAGGGTTACTTGCCGGCGGTATAGCGCATGATTTTAATAACATCTTAACAGGGATTATGGGGAACATCTCTTTTGCCAAAACATTTGCAGATAGTGGAAACAAAAGGCTATTAGAGAGGCTTAACGAAGCTGAAAGAGCTTCTCTTAAAGCAAAAGAGCTCGCCCTGCAGCTACTCACTTACGCTAAAGGTGGAGATCCGGTAAAGACTACCACATCAATCAGGGAGCTTCTCGAAAATACAGCTAAATATTCGATTACTCAGCCAAATATTAACTATCACTTTGATATTACTAAAGACCTAAACAACGTCGAAATCGACACAGGGCAGATAAGCCAAGCGCTTAATAATTTACTTCAGAACTCACAACAAGCTATGGCGAAGGGTGGAAACATCTATGTAGCTGCCAAAAATATTACCGCCACCGAACCTCTGTACCCCTCATTCAAACCAGGCGATTATATCGAAATTACAATTAGAGATACTGGGTCAGGTATCAGCAACAATGAGTTAAACAAAATCTTCGACCCATTTTACACCACTAAGAAAGAGGGTAGTGGGCTCGGCTTAACCACAAGTTACAGTATCATTAGAAAACACGACGGCTATGTGTTCGCAGAATCAGAGCTTGGTAAAGGGACTACTATTGCCATCTATCTTCCTGCATCGACAAAATACGTCGCCGACCCTATCCCTGAAAATACCGAAATTGAAGGTAACGGCTCAATTCTACTGATGGACGACGATCTTATCCTTGTTGAGGTGGTCACGGAAATGCTGAGCAGTCTCGGCTACGATGTTGTTGCTACGCACGACGGAGTTGAGGCTTTTGACAAGTATCAAGAAATGAAAGAGCTTGGACAAAAGTTCGACTTAGTTATTCTCGATCTGACAATACCGGGTGGTGTAGGTGGTAAAGACACAGTAAAGAAAATCTTGGAATACGA
>JAJBBL010000120.1 GCA_020532365.1 Candidatus Cloacimonadota bacterium
TTAGCCATTATTGGAACTACTATCGAAAAAATAGCACTCGAAATTAGACACCTTCAAAGAACTGAAGTGGGAGAAGTTGAAGAAAACTTTACTAAAGGACAAAAAGGCTCCTCGGCAATGCCCCATAAAAAGAACCCGATTGTTACCGAACAGCTCTGCGGATTAGCCAGAATTTTAAGGTCTAACCTCATTGCAGGACTCGAAAACAACGCCTTATGGCACGAAAGAGATATCAGCCACTCGTCTGTAGAGAGAATCATTTTGCCCGACTCTACTATCTTAACAAACTATATGCTGACCAAAATTTCCACCCTGTTAGAGAACTTAGTCGTTAAAGAAGATGCTATCCTGAAAAACTTGGAGCTAACTGGTGGGATGTTCTTCTCACAAGCACTTTTACTGAAATTAGTTGAAAAAGGTATCGAGCGACAGAAAAGCTATCCGTTGATTCAACAGGCTGCATTTAAAGCGAGAGATAATGAAGTATCCCTTAAAGAAGTGGTGTTGAAAGATAAAGCGCTAAGAGAATACCTCACTGAAGATGATATAGAAGAGGCGTTTTCCTATAACCGCTATAAAGAGAACATAGACTATATCTATCGTAACGTAGGAATTATCTAATGAATAAGTATCTAAACCCTACAGAAACAATCGTGACAATAACAAAGATGAAATATAAAAACGCTATGGTGCCGTTATTACTGGTCGTTGTCTCTGTCGGTTTAGACTACTTTTTTGCTTTCGAATATTCACGCTACTTGTCACTCTTCGGGCTAATAGTCTTTCTGATTACACTACGAGTCTACCGACTTAATAACGTAACCAATATCACCTCTAATAATGCCTTGGTCTCACCGATAAGCGGTAAAGTGACCTCTATTGAAAAGACAGATACTGAGATAATTGTCACTATAAACAAAAATTTTCATAATACTTCAGATATCCGTCTCTCAGCGGCGGCTGACTTCGTTAAATTGGAGTCCTGTTCCGATGAAGTGACAAGACCCTTGAAAAAACATCACCTACCTACAATTAACGACAAGATCTCAAGTAACTGGTTCGTTAAAGGGAGTAATGTTCACTATTTTCCTAAACATAACGACCTGCAAGGGAGCCTCATAGGCCTCCTCTTAGGGTGCGGAAGCTGTATCTACACTTTCCCCACAAGCATTAGCCTCAGCGTGATTGAAGGGGATCCTGTCAAGTCAGGCGAAACAATTATTGGTACTATTCAATGAGCAATCTAAAATATTTAGTTCCAAACTTCTTTACAGGCTGTAGTCTCCTAATGGGCTTGATTGCGATGAACTACATCGCAATGGGCGAATACATCTTAGCCCCTTGGCTGATCGCATTGTCTATGCTGTTTGACTTTATGGATGGGCGATCTGCCCGTATGCTAAACGCTACCAGCGCTTTTGGAGCACAGTTTGACTCGATGGCTGACTTTATAGCTTTCGGTATCTCCCCTGCTTTTTTAGCCTATAGAATATCTCTGAGATACATACCCTATTGGGGAGCTATAGTTGCAGTGGCATATGTCTTTGCAGGCTGTTATAGATTAGTAAGATTCAACCTAATACCTAAAGATGAAGAGAATCATCACTCGTTTACAGGCTTGCCAATACCAGCTGCTGCAGGAATGATAGCTTCATACGTACTGGTCTCGCTAAAAACTTGGAATGAAGTTCTACATCACTACACTTTTATGTTCGTCCTATTACTGTTAGCGTTACTGATGGCAAGCAAGATAGAATATTTTGCGGTGGACAAAGAGGGGAAACATCTAACGCTATACAAAATCATCGGAACTATCTTTTTCTTGAGTATAGTCCTAACTTTTCGCTATAGTTACTACACGTTCTTAGCCTGGATGTCCCTCTATTTAGTGTTCGGGATCTTTAGATATATAGTTAACGGTATCATCAATTATAAAAAATAATATAAATGGAAGTGAAACAAAATGATTAAAGCTAATGTATATGTTACACTCAAACCAAGTGTACTCGATCCGCAGGGTAAAGCCGTAATGAACGCGCTTCACTCAATTGGTCACGATTCGATCGATAACATCAGAATTAGTAAGTTTATCGAAATAAAGTTTCAAGAAGATGATCTTGAAGCTGTGAAGTCAAAGGTCGAAGAGATTTGTAAAACTGTTTTAGCTAACCCAAATACCGAGACATACCGTTATGATCTCGTTAAACTGTAACCCTTTAAAGAGAGTTGAAGAGAACGATGATTAAATACAGTATTATAACATTTCCCGGTTCAAACTGTGACTATGATAGCTATTATGTTGCTAAACAGAGAGGCAATATTGTTAACCAAATCTGGCATAAAGATACGGACCTAAAAAACCCTGATGTAGTTATCTTGCCCGGTGGCTTCTCGTATGGTGACTACCTACGTTGCGGTGTGATAGCAAGATTTTCTCCCATCATTAAAGAGGTGACTAAGTTTGCTGAAAAAGGGGGCTTAGTTATCGGTATCTGTAACGGTTTTCAGATCTTAACTGAGTGTGGCTTACTACCCGGAGCTTTAATGCTGAACCGAGATCTACAGTTTATTTGCCAACATCAGCACCTTAAAGTAATAAACGCAAACACACCCTTTACAAACCAAACAAGACAAGATGAAGTGCTTGACCTCCCTATCGCCCATAAAGAGGGTAACTACTATATAGATAATGATGGGCTTAAAAGACTTCAAGATAACAACCAAATTGTCCTTCGTTACTGTAATGCAGACGGCTCAATAGACGAACATTCTAACCCCAATGGCGCTCTTAATGACATTGCCGGTATCATTAACGACCAGGGTAACGTCTTCGGCCTGATGCCTCATCCAGAACGGAATGCAGACGTATATTGCCAATCACCAGATGGAGCTAAAATATTTGACTCTATTGAAAAAAGCATTCTCCAAAACCGTTGATGTCCTCTTCCCTAAGATCTGCTACAGCTGTGGAGAACGACTCATAGGTAATGAAAGCTTTGTTTGCTCATCGTGTAGTGCGAAAATTGAGCCTTATTACGAATCTATCTGTAGAGTATGTGGATCGTTCGACGTACAAGCAAAAGCAATATGCCGCTTTTGTAATGAAAACAGAGCACACTTCGATAAATGCCGCTCGGTCATTCAATATAATGAGGTAGCTCGTGTTTTGATCCACGAATTGAAATATAATGAGAAGACAAAAATAGCTGATATGCTGGCCAATATAGCAATTGAGTATATAGAAAACACTAAACCTTACAGGTCTGTTGATTGTGTAGTCAATATACCACTCCACGCAGTTAAGCGTCGCAGTCGAGGTTATAATCAAGCTGAGTTTTTAGCAGCACGTATTGCTGACCATTTTGCTTGGAAACATAACCCTTCTCTGTTTAAAAAAGCTTTACCAACTGCTTCTCAAACCTCTCTCAGCTCAGAAGAACGCAAAACTAACGTAGCAAACGCTTTTTCTGTTGACAGTAAAGCTAATATCAAAGATCATAACTTTCTTATCATAGATGATGTTTTCACAACTGGCGCAACAGTAAACGCTGCCAGCGGTGAGCTAAAAAAACGTAACGCAGACAAAGTTTATGTTCTGACGATAGCGAGAGCTTAACGATATAAAGAGATAATATGTTAGTAGAAATAGATAGAGAAAGGGCAATACAGCTAATTGAGAAAGCGGCTAAATTCGTCGTCGATAGAAAAATGGCTCCTGCAGCCATATTGGCTATAGAATCACTAAAGCCATTAAACTTTATCGGAAGCCAATTAATGTACACTGTAGGGCCGTTTGCTGAGGTATTTTTTAGTCCTAAAGAATACCAAGAGTTTGCCGCTCTATTAGAGAATAGAGAGTATGTCAATATGCTCATAAACAGAATAGATGAGCTTGATGACGAGACTTATAGCGAAGAGCGGAAACAGGCTCGTCAACGTAGAAAGCTCAAGAGAGCCCGTAAAAAAGAGAAGAGAAGGGCAATGAAAAACAAATTCAAAAGTATTTTTAATAAAAATAATCAGGGGGAATAATGAGTGGAAAACTAACAAGAATTCTCGCTACTGACTGTGGTAGTACGACTACTAAAGCAATCCTGATAGAGTATATAGATGGTGAATACCGTCAAACGATACGTGGAGAGGCTCCAACAACTGTTGAAGCTCCGTTAAACGACGTAACTAAAGGTGTACTCAACGCAGTCAACGAGTTAGAAGAACTTGCAAAACTCAGATATAACAACAAAGACATTCAATTTGTTAAAGACCAACAGATAATCATACCACGTGATGGAGATAAAGGTGTAGACGCCTATGTTTCTACAAGTAGTGCTGGTGGTGGTTTACAGATGATGGTTACCGGTGTGGTGGCTAAGATGACAGGCGAAAGCGCCGAAAGAGCAGCCTTAGGTGCTGGCGCAATCGTTATGGACCTCATTGCCAGTAACGATAAGCGCCCTAACTATGAAAAAATCGAAAGAATCAGACATCTTAGACCTGATATGATTTTGATGGCTGGTGGTGTCGACGGCGGTACGACTAAGCACGTAGCTGAGTTAGCCGAATTGGTAGCAGCTGCAGACCCTCGACCAAGATTAGGCTCAAGTTATAAACTGCCTATCATCTACGCAGGTAATAAAGACGCAAGCGATATCATAACTGAAACCTTGGCAGATAAAGTTGACCTTATCATCACAGAAAACCTAAGACCTACTCTGGAGCAAGAAAACTTGCAGCCAGCAAGAGATAAGATTCACGATCTTTTTATGGAACACGTGATGGCTCAAGCTCCCGGTTACAATAAACTTATGGGTTGGACCATTGGACCAAAGAACGGCAAGATGGAAAACATCCCAATTATGCCTACCCCAGCTGCAGTAGGTAACATTATGCAAACTATTGCTAAGGTCGAGAATATTGAAGTTCTTGGCGTCGATATTGGTGGAGCTACTACAGACGTATTCTCTGTTTTCACAGAAGATTTAATCTTTAACCGTACAGTTAGTGCCAACCTTGGAATGAGTTATAGTATTTCCAACGTCTTAGCTTCAACAGGATTAGAGAACATACTTCGTTGGGTACCGTTTGACATTAATAGCTCAGATCTCAGAAATATGATCAAAAATAAGATGATTCGTCCAACTACTATACCTCAACTGTTAGAAGAACTCGTCTTAGAACAAGCGATTGCTAAAGAGGCTTTAAGGCTTGCATTTGTCCAACATAAAGAGTTTGCAGTGACGCTTAAAGGTACGCAAAAAACTCGCTCTATTGCTGACGCTTTTGATCAGACTGTATCAGGCGAAACAATTGTTAATATGCTTTCCCTGGATCTTCTTGTTGGTAGTGGTGGCGTATTATCACACGCACCAAGAAGAAATCAAAGTGTGATGATGATGATCGACGCGTTCTTACCAGAAGGTATCACACGCTTAGCGGTGGATAGTATCTTTATGATGCCACAGCTGGGTGTCCTTGCAGAAATAAGTGAAGAAGCAGCTACTGAAGTGTTCAACAAGGACTGTCTCATTCATTTAGGAACCTGTATAGCGCCTGTCGGTACTGCAAAGTTTGGTCAGCCAGCAATGTGGGCGAAAATTGAACTGCCTGATGGCACAGTCATTGAGGAAGAATACACTGTTGGCGAAATGAAACTTATTCCTTTAGCTGTTGGCGAGACTGCTAAAGTTCACTTTAAACCACGTAAAAACCTTGACCTCGGTAAAGGTAAAGGTGTTGAATTCCAAACTGAAATCACTGGTGGTGTAGTTGGTATTGTAATCGATACCAGGGGACGTCCATTTAACATGCCAACCGATACGACACAAAGAGTGTCTCTGTTGAAGAAATGGATGAAAGAGTTAAACGTATATCCAGAAGAGATATTGAGTTAGGAGGTAAGTATGGCACAAGCATATTCTGCAGGATTAACTGTAACAGACAGCATAATACTAAGAAAAGAGAGAATACTTCCACTCAAAGGTGAAGTTTTAGTTAAAAAAGGGGATAAGGTTAAAGCGGATGACTTAGTAGCGCAAACTTTTCTACCAGGAAAAGTTATACCGTTAAAACTTGCTAACCAGCTTGGCGTTATGCCGGGAATGCTCCAACAGTTTATGAAAGTAACCCCAGGCGATCCTATTCACAAAGGGCAGATACTCGCTGAAACTAAAGGCTTCTTAGGACTCTTTAAATCAAAAGTCATATCACCTATTGACGGAGAAATAGAAAGCATTTCTCAACATACAGGACAGGCTCTACTAAGAGAACCTAAAATCCCTATCCAAGTTAAAGCCTTTATAGATGGAGTCGTCATCGACACAATTCCAGAAGAAGGGGTTGTTATCGAAAACAAATCTGCTTACATTCAGGGCATTTTTGGCTTAGGTCACGAAATCACCGGCGAGATCAAAATGGTCGCCAAAAAGCCTACCGATCTTATCGAAGATAAGGACATTACCCCAGAGTATAAAGACAAAATTATCGTAGTGGGCTCAATGATCAGCCTCTCAGCAGTCGAAAAAGCAGTGAAAGTAGGGGCTAAAGGCATTATCACTGGTGGTATTGACGATCAAGATATCAAGAAACTACTCGGATATGACATTGGAGTAGCCATAACAGGACACGAAAAGATTGGGCTAACCATCGTAGTTACTGAAGGCTTCGGTAAAATCGATATGGCTGAGAAAACTTTCGAACTCTTAAAACAGTTTGAAGGTAAGATTGCATCAATGCACGGTATGACTCAGATTAGAGCTGGGGTTATAAGACCTGAAATAATAATTCCCTTAGAATTCAAAGAAGAAGAGCTCGCTGCACACGAAACAAAGGTTTCGTCACTTGAGATCGGTGGAACCATCCGTGTCATTAGACAACCCAACTTCGGTAAAATTGGTAAGATAACCGCCCTTATAGAAGAGCTTCACACTGTTGAAAGTGAGACTAAGGTTCGTATTCTTGAGGCAGAGTTAGAGGATGGAACCAAAGTTACACTTCCAAGAGCTAACGTGGAAGTTATTGAGTTATAAAAAGAAGTATCATTTAATTAGATAAAAGAGAATGGACACCTTAAACGGTGTCCATTTTTTTATAAAGTTTGCTTTGATTTCTAACTATTTGCGAAGGTTATAGAAAATATCGCGCCCTGAAAAGATCCCAGAGCTACCTAAGTACTCCTCAATCCTAAGAAGCTGATTATACTTTTCTACACGTTCGCTTCTACATAGCGATCCTGTTTTAATCTGTCCGGCGTTTACAGCTACTGCTAAATCAGCAATAATTGAGTCACAAGTCTCACCACTTCTATGAGAGATGACATTGGTGTAGTTAGCATTCTTTGCCAATTCAATGGTCTCTAATGTTTCGGTTAGAGTACCAATCTGGTTCAACTTGATAAGTATTGAGTTAGCACACTTATTATCGATCCCTTTCTGGAGCATATGCTTGTTTGTTACAAATAGGTCGTCACCAACTATCTGCAGCTTATGTCCTAACTTTTCTGTAAGTAGTTGCCATCCATCCCAATCATCCTCGGCCAAGCCGTCTTCTAATGAGAATATCGGGTATTTATCACAGAGTTCGACATAATAGTCGACCATTTCAGTGGACGAAAGCTTTTTCCCTTCTCCATCAATATTATACTTTCCGTTATGATAGAACTCGGAAGCTGCTGGATCGAGAGCTATTCCTACGTCGTCTCCAACACGATAGCCTGACTCTTTAACTGCTTTAAGAATCAGATCGATTACCTCTGCGTTCGACTTTACGTAAGGTGCAAATCCACCTTCATCACCTACAGCTGTAGAGTGCCGCTCTTTATGCAGTATTTCTTTAAGAGTATAGAAGATTTCAGTATTCATCTGTAACGCTTGTGAAAACGACTCAGCTCCTACTGGCATAATCATAAACTCTTGGAAATCGACGTTATTGTCTGCGTGTTTTCCACCGTTAATAATATTTGAAAGTGGTATAGGTAAACGCCTCGCATTAACCCCACCAATATACTGAAATAAAGGCAAATCCATAGCTTTAGCAGCTGCCTTGACAACGGCCAAGGACACAGCTAAAATAGCGTTTGAACCGAATCTACTTTTATTATCAGTACCATCTAAGGATATCATTTTATAGTCTATCATTGCTTGATCAGCCGCATCGTAGCCTACTAATTCGTCGGCTATGGGGCCATTGACGTTCTCTACGGCTTTAAGGACGCTTCTCCCGTGATAGTAACCACCATCTCCGTCCCTCAGTTCCACAGCTTCATTTATTCCGGTAGAGACTCCACTCGGTACAGCAGCCCTTCCGTATACGCCACAATCAAGATGAACTTCAGCTTCTACGGTTGGATTACCTCTTGAATCAAGAATCTGTCTCGCTCTAACCAATACTATTTCTGTCATATTTTGCTCCTATTATTTCTCAGGGTACAACTCCCTTGTATCATTCATTCTTAAACACTTCCGCTACTGCTCTAACAGAACTCAGCATAGATGATGCTTCATAAGGAATGAGCACTGTTTTATCATTTTTTTGCACAATATCGTTGAAGGCGGAAATATACTTCAATGATAATAGGTATTGTGCTGGATCTGTAGAGGTGGATTGTACCGATTCTGCAACTTTGTTGATCGCGGCGGCTTCTGCTTCAGCCACAAGTAGTTTCGATTTAGCCTCCCCTTCAGCTCTCATAATTTTTGCTTCTCTATCCCCTTCAGCGATGAGAATCTTGGACTGTTTTTCACCTTCAGCTTCAAGGATTTTTGCACGCTTATCACGTTCAGCACGCATCTGTTTCTCCATAGCTGATCTGATCTCTTGAGGGGGGTTAATATCTTGTAATTCAACTCTATTTACTTTAACACCCCACTTATCGGTTGCTTCGTCAAGTATATCTCGCAGTTTAGAGTTAATTGTATCTCTTGAGGTTAAAGTTCTGTCTAAATCTAACTCTCCGATAACGTTACGGAGGGTAGTCTGAGTCAACTTTTCAATCGCTTCAGGCAAGTTATTAATTTCATATACTGCTTTCATTGGATCTGTAATTTGAAAGTAAAGAAGCGCATTGATTTCAATGCTGACATTGTCACTGGTAATCACGTTCTGTCTCGGAAAGTCATAAACAGACTCACGTAGATCGATTCGCTCGACCTCCCTCATCATAACGAAAACTTTACCTCTATGATCCTCTTTAGTGAAGCGCCACACAATTGTTCTTTTTCTATCAAAAACTGGCCAAATGATGTGTAGCCCACTTGATAAAGTACGGTGGTATCGGCCCAGTCGCTCTACAATAACTACTTCAGCCTGCTTAACAACAATTATCCCTTTAGATATTGCAATGAAAAGAAGCACTATTATAGCAACCAGTAAAATATATACTCCACTCATAATTATTCCTCCTTATCGGACAGAGCAACAAGCAGTTTGTTGCCATCTAAACTTTGTACTATTACTGTTTCGCCCACCTTAATCTCTTCGACACTCTCCGAAGAGGGTATAGCTGGCCATTCTTCACCGCCGACTTTAACATAGCCTCGTTTGTTTTGCGTAATAACTCTCGATACAACCCCTTTACGGCCAATAAGAGCGTAAACATTAGTCTTATCAGTTGTAACGTCAAACATCCGTTTGCTGTATCGTTTTAACCATAGAAAGACAAGAAATGAGACAATTATGAAGACAATTATCTGAACTACGAGATGGACGCGGCTAAAAGAGACTAAACCTGCAAAAAGAGCCCCTATCCCAAAGCTCATCAAATAAAAGCCAGGAGTAAATATCTCTAAAATAATGCAGACTACTGCGACTATAAACCAAACTATCCAAGCACTCATAGCAACCTCTCTTTCTTCTTCAGTGTTAAACTACTTCACATTTTTTACCTGAATAAAACAGCCTTTATGTATACGACTATTTCTTCTCCGAGCTGGAACTGCTACCTGATGATGATTTCTTGACATATTTTCTTTTCTTAGGGCTGTATGAGTACTTCGATCCGTATGAGTAGCCGTAACGTCCACCACTCTTAGGGGATCTTATACCGAGAGCTCTACTTAACTTAGTTAATAGATAGAAGAAGAAGTAGATGATTATAGCACCTATAGAGAAGATAACCATAAAAGTCACAGACCATTTACCCAAGTTAAAATACTTTTTGAGCTGTGATGAAGTTCCACTCTTAGCGTGTTGTCGAGCAATCACCATAATCAGTTGATTTTTACGGGCTAACTCCACTGTATGAATACTACTTAAGCTATCTATTTTAGTTTGAATATTTCTAATACTATTTTGTAGTTCACCTATTTCTCTTGTAGTTAAGTTTTGGTAGCTCAATCTTTCACGATATCTTTTCAAAATATCTTTATTTAGCTCAATATGACTTGCTGTATCGATAAGTCCGGTATCGGAGGTGAGAGCTGTTTCTGTCTTTTCATTTTCAAGTCCAGGCAGGTTATGAAGTCCAGAGACCACCGTTTCTCTCAATTCTTCCGAGACCTCTATAACAGCTACCAAGCTTCCTCTTTCTTTGACATAGTAGTATTTTTTCACGCCATCAGTCATTACTACTTGATTGAGTTTTTGACCTAATTCATCTATATCGTTAGTTGTATAATTGATTACAGATTTACTAAAGTTCTTAGCCTCGTTGAATACACTATCAGCTTCTTTAGTATCAATAGTTCGCACTTTAGTCGCGGTAAAACTGAATCCGGTCATCTGTATACCCGCGTAAATAGACAATGCAATAATAAAAAATATAACTGTGTTCCTTGTAACTCTTCTCATTGTTATCATAACAAAACTCCTCTATATATTATATATAATTCAATAGCTCTTCAGCATGTTTAAGGGCTGTCTCAGATCTATCTCCTGCTAACATCCTTGCTATCTCTTCCTTCCTTTCAGCTTCTTCAAGCTTTCTTACTTTTATCTCAGTAAACATCCCTTCGACCCCTTTTTCGATCAGAAAATGCTTCCCTTCTATCGCGGCGATCTGTGGCAGATGTGTAATACATATTACTTGATGGTGACGTGCGACTTCTCCTATAAACTCTCCTGTCTTTCGAGCTGTAGCGCCACCTATTCCTGTATCTATTTCGTCAA
>JAJBBL010000110.1 GCA_020532365.1 Candidatus Cloacimonadota bacterium
GTTTCTTCACGCCTGTCCTCTCCGCTGTAATTCCAGTACCAATATTCTCTCGAATAATCGTGCATAGATAATAAAGCGAGTTTACCGGATAAAGTCATATTTATTTGAGTTAAATTCAACCAGTATCCTGTATTATCTCCATAATATTCGATTGAATTAGCTGGAATAGTGTAACTACGAACTGAAGGGCTAAGTTCCTTGTAGTATTCAGAGTAATAATCTTCGTCTACGTCATATTTAAAGGACTCTGCCCAAAATAGTTGTGCCTGGTTATCCTTTGCAAGTGACCAGCTGATAACTCCTGGCTCTTTGGCATTGTACACGTCAGGGAAAGTAATAGATGTTGGAATGTAAACTGTTTTTAAGTTACCTGTGTATGTTTGTGTTGAAGTAGATAACTCATACTTATACTCGCGCCCTTGCTCTAAATCATAAAACGTATACCAATAAGAATCTTCAGGAGATACGCTTACCTCAATAACCTTCTCATTGTTGATCTTTAAGGTTAAATTATTCACCACTGCTTCGGGATTAATCTTATCTACGAAAATATAATACTCAGTATTTCGACACCAATCCTCACCATACTCTTCATCATATGAATCGGCGATTACCGCTATCGAAAAATCAAACCTATCTGGTGATAACTCATCAAGATCAAATATACTACCACCATTGTTTTTTCCGTTATCATCTTTCTTCTTGTCGCTGTCGCAACCTGTTACAAATAAAATGCTTAGCACTAACAAACCGGCTAACAGAACTACTATACTCTTTTTCACAGCTTTCTCCTCTTTTGTTTTACTAAAAAGTAACGGCCACCAATCAATTGGCGGCCGCTACTTCTATATGTTTTATCCTTTAACTGGCTAAGTTATACTATTTTCTCTATCTTCGCAGCACAAGCTTTAAATTCAGGTATCTTGGCCACGGGGTCAAGAGCGTTGATGGTCAGACGGTTAGCTGGAGCTTCGTGATAGTGGAACGGTACATAAATTACACCAGCTGGGATTTTCTTCGTTACGAATGCAGCAATTTCTATCTCGCCACGTCTGGTCGAAACTTTGATCATCTCACTGTTTTTAATACCGTGCTTCTCAGCATCTTCTACCGATACCATTACGGTCGGTCCTGCTATCCTGTCTAATCCTGGTGTCTTCCTCGACATTGTACCTGTGTGATACTGAGCAAGAACTCTACCAGTCGTTAATACTAATGGATAATCTTCGTCAGGTAACTCAACCGGCTCTTTGAACTCAATCGGAGTAAAGAGACCTAAGCCACGAGCAAACCTGTCTTTGTGAAGATAAGGTGTACCTGGGTGTTCAACTGTCGGACATGGCCACTGTAAACCATTGTCTCCCACTCTCTCCCAAGTGATACCAGCGTATGATGGAGTCACTTTGTTCATCTCATCTGATATATCCTTAGTGGTTTTATAATCCCAGTCAGATCCCATTGCGTTCGCAATCATCTGAACGATTTCCCAGTCGTCTCTCGCATCACCAGGAGCTCTGAGAGCTGCGTTTAGTCTCTGGACTCTACGCTCTGTGTTGGTGAAGTGTCCATCCTTCTCAGCATATGATTTAGCAGGAAGAACGACATCTGCAAACTCAGCAGTCTCAGTCATAAAGATGTCTTGAACTACCAAGAATTCAACCGCTTTTAACGCCTCTTCAACGTGATGTTGATCCGGGTCACTAAGGTATGGGTTTTCACCCATCACATAAAGAGCCCTGAGTCTACCATCAATCATATAATCCATCGATTCTGTGACTGTGACACCAACCTTGTCAGACATAGGTCTACCCCAGAACTTCTCGAATTTCTCTTTAGCCGCTGGGTTAGTAACACTCTGATAAGCTGGATATACGTTAGGTAAACCACCCATATCACAAGCACCCTGAACGTTACACTGTCCACGAAGTGGGTTAACACCACCACCAGGAATACCAAGGTTACCGCAAAGCATCTGAATGTTAGCAGTTGACTTCACGTTGTCAGTTCCTGTGGTGTGCTGGGTGATACCCATTGCGTAGAATAAACTTCCTACTTTTGCTTTCGCAAACATTTCTGCGATTTCTCTGATCTTGTCAGCCGGTATGTTAGAGATCTTTTCTACGTTTTCAGGTGAATATCTCTCTTTCATTACCTCAGCTTTCATCTCTTCGAAACCTTCAGTTCTATTAGCAATATACTCTTTGTCTTCCCATCCGTTCTCTATGATTACCTGCATTATTGAGTTCAATATAGCAATGTCAGTTCCTGGACGCTGTGCAACATAAATGTCAGCATAATCAGCTAAACGGATCTTTTTCGGGTCAATAACAATAAGCTTAGATAATCCCTCTCTCACAGCCTGTTTGATTCTTGCAGAAATCACAGGGTGAGCTGCGGTAGTATCTGATCCGATAACAAGAATAACATCTGCTTTCTTGATATCGTTAATGTCATTTGTCATTGCTCCGCTTCCAAATGAGGCAGCCAGACCGGCCACCGTAGAGGAGTGGCATAGCCGCGCACAGTGGTCGACATTGTTGGTGCCGATCTCCCTGCGCATAAATTTTTGGAAGGCATAGTTGTCTTCGTTTGTCGTTTTAGCAGAACAAAAACCAGCTATTGAGTCTGCACCATGCTTAGCTTTAATCTCAGTGAACCTCTTGGCAACAAGCCCAATCGCCTCTTCCCAAGTGGCCTCTTCAAACTCGCCATCTTTGTTCTTGATTAGTGGGGTGGTCAATCTGCCAGGATCGGATACGAAATCAAAACCGTAACGCCCTTTAACACATAACATACCCCTGTTAGCTTTAGCCGACTCAACGCCCCTAACTCTAACAATCTTGTTTGTTTTGCGGTCAATGTGAAGCTCTAATTGACATCCTACTCCACAGTAAGGACATACAGTGACAACCTTATCAAGGTTCCACGCTCTACCCTTACCTATAGCATTCTTGTCAATTATTGCGCCAACTGGACAAAGCTGAACACATTCGCCACACTGAACACAAGTAGACTCTCCAACAAGTTGATTGTCGTCAAAACTAATCTTTGTCTCAAATCCACGCTCTGAAAAGCTTAATACCTCGTTGACAACCATTCGGTTACAACCTTCAATACATCTTCCACATTGAATACACTTAGACCTATCAATGTAAAGCATCTCGCTCGAATCATCAATATCAATAGTCTTAGGTGCTAAATCAAATGAAGGCCTCTCAATGCCAAGATAATACGCAGCATCTTGAAGTTCGCAGCTACCACTCTGTTCACATGCTAAACAATCGTGTATACCTGACGATAATAACAGATCCACTATTAAACTTTGATGAGCCTTAACCTCTTCTGTATCGGTACGTACAACCATCCCTTCCCTGGCAGGCAGATTACAGGCGGTGACGTAACCGTTCATTCCTTCTACAGAAACAACGCATACTCGACACTTACCCGCCGGACCAATCTTCTCATGATAGCAAAGAGATGGAATGTAAATTCCGTTATCCCTCGCTACCTGTAAGACAGTTTGGCCAGGCAAAGCTTCGTATGCCTTACCGTTAATGAATATCTTCATAAATCCTCCCAGATATCCCTTTTACTTATTCTATTCGTTATTGATAGTAATAATCAATCTCATAACAACTAATAAGCTTAGTCGTCATTAGCCACTTTGTCCTTCACGGCACTTACATCACTATGGATACCTGGGAAAGTACTAATAGCTTTAACTGGACAAACTTCCATACAGGTTCCGCATTTAACACAATCTATCTGATGAATTGTATATTTTTCCTCTCGGCTACCGCTAATACATTTAGTCGGACACTTTCTTGCACAGAGAGAACAGCCAATACATTTATCTTTGTCAATTTCGAAGTAGTAGAGATTCTGGCATACTCTGGATGGACAGCTCTTATCGCGAATATGTGCTTCATACTCATTACGGAAGTAACGAATTGTACTCAACACAGGGTTCGGAGCTGTTTGACCAAGCCCACAGAGTGAAAGCTTTTTAATCATATGTCCAAGCTCTTCTAACTTGTCGATATCCGCTTCAGTACCGTTACCTTCGGTAATCTTAGTCAGAATCTGCTGCATTTGCTTCAGCCCTACACGACAAGGTACGCACTTACCACATGACTCATCAACTGTGAAGTCGAGGAAGAATTTAGCAATGTTAACCATACAGTTTGAGTCGTCCATAACGATAACGCCACCAGATCCCATCATTGAGCCTCTCTCTTTTAGTGACTCATAGTCGATCTCAACGTCGAGGTGTTCTTCAGTCAGACATCCACCTGATGGGCCTCCAAGCTGAACTGCCTTGAATTTCTTACCAGCTGTCATTCCACCGCCGACATCAAATATCATATCTTTAAGGGTAATACCCATTGGCACTTCCACGAGGCCTGTATTTTTAACGTCACCTGTTAGAGCGAAAACCTTTGTACCTTTACTTGTTTCTGTGCCGAAGCTCGCAAACCAATCGGCGCCTTTACGGATGATTGTTGGTAGGTTGGCAAAGGTCTCAACGTTATTAACTACTGAAGGCATTCTCCAGAGTCCGAAGTCACTTGGGAATGGCGGTTTTGGTCTTGGTTCTCCTCTTTCTCCTTCGATTGAAGCGATAAGCGAGGTCTCTTCACCGCACACGAATGCGCCTGCACCACTTCTTACTTCAACGTCGAACGAGTAGTCTGAACCGAAGATATTCTTTCCTACCAAGCCCCATTCTTTTGCCTGTTCAATAGCGAGTTTAATTCTCTTTATTGCCAGCGGGTATTCGGCTCTGATATAGAAGAATCCCATTTCAGCACCGATAGCGTATCCTGCTATCATCATCCCTTCGAGAATACGATGTGGGTCACCTTCAAGGAGCGATCTATCCATAAATGCACCTGGGTCTCCCTCATCCGCATTACATATAATATATTTTGGGAAGCGACTATTCTTTCTTGCAAATCTCCATTTTGTAGCAGCTGGGAAACCACCACCACCACGTCCTCTCAGACCTGATTTCTCGATTATATCGATTGTATCTTCTGGAGTTTTCTCAGTTAAAAGTGTTCCTAAGGCTTCGTATCCACCTAAGGCAACGTATTCTTCTATACTTTCGGGGTCTAAGTAGCCGCAGTTTTCCAGAGCTACTTTAACCTGTTTTTGATAGAAAGGTATCTCTTTTTTAGTTTGAGCTTTTCTTTCAGCATCGGCATCTTCCATAAGTCTTTGGACAGGTCTACCTTTCAAGAAGTGTTCTGTCACTATTTCATCGATATCTTCAACGGTAACTTTTTTATAGAAAACACCTTCTGGATATACCATGATGACTGGTCCAGCGTCGCAAGGTCCCATACATCCAGTTTCGATAATATTGACTTCACCGAGCATGTTATGTTCGTCGAGCAGTTCAATCATTCTTTCTTTAAGTTTAGGTGCTCCTGCAGAGATACATCCTGAGCCGAAGCAGATTAGAACGTCAATTCTTGTTAACTTCATCTATTACCTCCCTTATTAGTTGAGAGGGCAGCGGATATTACATCCTTCTGTCTGTACATTAGATCTCCTCCATATATATATTATTAATTCCATTCGTTAAGAAACCACTAATGAAGCTTGTAACTTCTGGGTAGTTCATGGGAACATCTCCAAGTTCTTTACGTACTTCTTTAGTGTTGAAGTCAAAGACTTCCATCTTCCCTTCATTATTAATTCGCTCGTAATTGAGGGCGAAGTCCGTTTCCGGGTGCCCGAGGATACTGGTCAAGACAGTATCTGCTATATTTCCGAGCGGCATCCGATCGATATGATCAAATTGAAACTGAGCTATAATTTCGGTCCCTTCGTTCTGTTTGCTCGTTATTTTAAACGAGCCGTTACACTGTTCAGCGTTTTGTTTAAAGAGTGGAATACCGAGGCCGACTTTTTTCTTACGTTCTGCCTTAGTGGTATAGAACGGGTTTTGCGAGCTGTTAATTGTGTCTTCATCCATTCCTTTTCCATCATCTTTAACTCTAATATCCAACAGGTTTTTCACTTCATCAATTAAAATTCCAATCTCGACCAATTCGGCATCGGCTCTGACAGAATTTTCAATTATATCGAGTAAATGAAGGGAAATGTCCTGCATTATTTAAGCTCTATACTTCATCTTTCAGGTATTTATCTAAAATCCCTTGGAGTTGTGCTCTTGTTTCGATTCTGCCATAGGTATCATCTCCTATGACGAAAACGGGTGCCAATGAACAGGCTCCGACACATCTTACAGCGGTAAGAGTAAACTTTTTATCTTCGGTAGTTTCGCCAAGCTCGACACCTAAGATTTCTGTTAGCATTTGAATGATTCTTGGAGCACCTTTCACGTAGCAAGCTGTTCCTGTACATACGTTGATAACATATTTGCCACGAGGTTTCATAGTAAAGGCGTTATAGAATGTGACAACGCCATAGACTTTGTTTACCGGCATATTCAATTCTTCGGCGACAAATTCTTGGACTTCTGGGGGTAAGTACCCAAAGATATCTTGGGCTTTGTGTAAGATTTCGATTAATGGGTTTCTGAGAGACTTCTTCTCATTGATGACTTCTCTTAGTTCTTGATAGAGTACACTATCCTTCTGCATTACTCCTCCGGTTTATTTTTTCTTTATGTCATAATTTATTAGGCTTTTTTTTTGGCAAGCTAATCTAATATCTTTAAGTGTTGGCGCCTCCAAAAAATAGTCGGTAAAGCCTGTACCGAGCTCTTCCAAGTAGTGTGCATCTGAACTTCTGTTAAAGCTAAATCCTTTTAGATATGGGTATTTAGACAAAAACTTGTCACAATCACACTGTGCAGTTATGCCGAGCGTAGGAAATTTTAAGTTAGAAGGAATAAAACCCAATTGGCCGATGATGCTATAAGTTTCGGCATCGATATGTGCAGGATAAAAAAGACAATCATACTCTTCAAGTTTTGCCACCACTTCGTCCAACGTCCAGACTGAGGAGTTGATCAAAGCTTTAGGCTCGAATCTAATAATATTCTCTTCATTATCGATCACTACTTGATCGCCAAAGAAGTCGGGATTATTTTTTATAGGTAGCAGAGATTCATACAGTTCGACATCGAATTCTTTAGCTTTCAATTTTGAATCGAAGATAGCGATGATATGAATTTCTTCACTTGTTTGAATTTCCACTCCCCAGAAGCAGGTAATCCCGTGTTTTTCTGCTTCATTTTGGTATACTTCACAGTTTGCCATTGAATTATGGTCAGTGATCGCAATAATTTCCAGCCCCACCTCTTTAGCTCTTTTAATAAGATTTTTGGGCGACATTTCTAAGCCACCACACGGCGAGAGGACTGTATGTATGTGTAGATCCGTTTTATACCAGCGCAAACTCTTTTATCTCACTCTATTTTTTTAAATCGTTTAGTAAGCAGTAAAGTTTTCCACAAATTTCGAAGCTTGATAACTCACTTGTTACTAACAGTACTTTTTCTTCTTCCCCTTTTTGAATGACCTCTTTTTCAGGTTGAACCCCTTTTGCAAACACGATGCAGGGAATACCTGCAAGCGAAGCGACTGCTACGGAGTTCATATGTTTCATAATAGTGATCCAGGCCTGATTATCACGAGCATTGCCCATAACATCACTGAGGAGGTCGGAAACATACCCATCTTCAATAACAATACTCTCTGTTTCAACGCTTTGCGTTAATACTTTACCATCGATTGCGGCAATAAGGTCTTTAATTTTCACTCCCATTGTTCCACCCCCTTTATATCACTTACTCTTCATTTTTTTTAGTTCTAAGTTTTCTTAGCCTGATTAAGCAATCGCTAAGTTCTGCTTTTTCAAGAACGATATCTTCTGCCAACGCTTTACAGGTAGGTGAGCCACATACGGCACAATCAATACCTGGCAACATATCTGTTATCTCTTTAACTCTTTTCATTTTAGTGATAGCTGTTTTAATATCTTTATCCAGTTCCATCATTGATCTGGGTTCCAATTGCGTCACATCGAAATATCCTTCTTTGTATAATCGAAAGAAGTAATCGTTGTCAATCTTAATCTTTTCTGAGTTATTGATGAGCTTTCTAATTCTGCTCGCTGCCACGAACGGATTTTCTATGTTAAGTCCACCGCCAACGCACCCTTGCTCACAGTTTCGCAGCTCGATATAGTGATATTGGTCAAGTCGGTGTCCTTCGATATTAGATAGAACTTCTATGACGTTATGTATTCCGCTGATAGCCAGCGTTTCGATACCTTCGGTTGCAATTTCTTCAGCTTCCATTCCTGATAGAGCCCAACTCAGACCGTTTGCGTAGCTAACTATGGGTCGAGTATCCTCTTCCAGTTCTTTTTGCATAGCGAGGACTTTACTATAAATTTCGTTAATAGCGATTGCTCCGTTATGCAGATGTTTGTAGTTTCCTTCTGGTTGGTGTACGGCAGTTACTTGCGACGCACTTGGCACGATGAGGAAAATACCGATATCTTCTTCTTTAAGCCCTTTCTCTCGTATTATTTTGTCACGATAATACTTTGCCAGCATACTCATCGGCGACTCAATATGCAGGAGATTTGGCAATAAGGAGGGAAATCTCACCTGCACGAGACGCACGATAGCGGGGCAGTTACTCGATAGTATAGGTCTAATATTGGGATGGATTTTAATGTAGTCACGTATAATCTCAGCTGTAATATTCGTGATCATAGCCTGTTCAGCCACTTCGTCAAAACCTAAGTGATAAAGCGCTTTCAGGGCATTCTTAAAGCCAAAGTCTTCAGCAAACTGCCCTTCGTATGAAGCGGAAATAACTGCCAGTCGATACTTAAACGAGTAAATACTCTCCAGCTTATCTGCTTCTACTCTAAGCGCTTCCGTCGGACAGACCGAAACACATTTACTACAGTCGATACATCGATGTGGATCAATGATAGCCTTACCCATCCGAACTCTAATAGCTTCAGTCGGGCAGACTCTAACGCATTTTGTACAACCGATACAATCTTCTCGATAAAATACTACGGAGTGGAAATACTCCTTAGTATGGATATCATTTTGCGGCATAAGATTTTTCCTCGTAATAGATAAAAAATATTAAAGTAGTGGAACCGCCAGGCTCCGATGAAAGATACATACCATCACAATTCTTTTTTATATTTGGAAGACCTAAACCTGCACCAAACCCCATTTCTCGAGCCAACTCATTAGCTGTCGAAAAACCTGGTTGCATTGCCTGTTCAATATCGGCGATACCCGGCCCATAATCTTCAAACATCATAATAATATAGTCTGAGTATATATTAGCCGTAACCTTCCCACCTTTGGAGTGTGCCGTAACGTTGATTTCAGCTTCATAGCTTGCAACAGCTACACGTCTGAGTACTTCAGGGTTTACCCCCAACTTTTTCAAGAAGAATTTAACATCAGACGAGGCTTTCCCGGTCTTAACGTAATCATTCTCGGCTATTTCATAATCCAAAGAAATTTCTGGTTCTGGCCGTTCATTGATTATTTTCTTAATTTCTTCTTCAAATCCAGGTTTTATTGCCCAGTACTCAGGAATACTCTTAGATTTTACAGCTTCTGAGCCCTTCATTGTACAACAACCCGCTCGATTTGTAGAGTGTGAAAGCTGTAGAAATCATTGGCAAATCTCGCTCCTCAGCCATCTCTATCAATTCCGGTGAAGGCTTTTTGCCACGCACGAAAATAACCGCTATCAAGTCAATCATATCTGATAAGCGAATAACCTGAGGATTCGTCAAGCCAGTTAAAAGAACTGTTGGCTCTTTGGTACACATCAAAATATCACTTATCAGATCCGAACCAAAAGCGCAAGGAACTTCGCGCTCAAGTTGCTCTTCAGTACAGAAAATCTCAGCCTGCAATAACTCAGCAATTTTTCTTAATTTCATCCTCTTTTCCCTCAAGTTATTTTTTCCCAAGCTACTATTTAACCGCCATTAGTCAAGGAAAAACGTGAGCTATAGAATTACTATCCCCTTAAAAGCCCGTTTAATACGCAATACTCCGCTATTTCATAAAAGTTTTTGCCGTAAAACTCCACCAACTCCTCGATCAGGGTACTCTCATCCTTGGCATACTCGTCATAGATTGCAATAACACGCATCCCAGCCCGACGCGCCGCATCAACACCAGCCAAAACATCCTCAAACACAATGCATTCTGACGGCTCTAAGCCTAACTCAGACGCACTCTTGAGAAAAATGTCAGGGAAGGGTTTCCCTTTAATATCTTGGCAACCAGTTACTATTGATGAAAAATAGTGAAGTATATCGTTAGCTTTAAGCGCTTTTCCTGCTAATGCTAATGAGTTACTCGTCCCCACGCCGATTTTATACCCTTGTTGGCTAATCGCATCCAAAAATTCTTTAACTCCACTTTTCAAGCGAATACTCTTCTCATATTTATGAGCCACGAGTTCAGTCCACTCTTGAATAATCGTCTCTATCGAATCTTCGATTCCAAATTTGTCTTTGAAGTAATAGGCTACTTCTGTGAAGCTATTCCCTTCACTCGCATCTGAAAAAAGGTCTTCTGGAACTTCAAATCCTCTCGATTCCAAATATTCTTTATCTACGTCGACCCAAACTCCCATCGAATCGACGAGTGTGCCATCCATATCA
>JAJBBL010000168.1 GCA_020532365.1 Candidatus Cloacimonadota bacterium
CCTTGAAACCCCGTTTCTTTTTTAAATTGTTCACCAAGTGCTCTTAGTTCTTTGCTTCTTCTATCTTCCTCTTCTCGGCTCAATCTTGCCGGCTGGGCAACGAGTAGAGTGAAGAATACCGATAACAACAGGAAAACAAGTATCATTGTTTTCATTTTACTATTCTCCTTAATTTGATTTGGACGCAGACTAAACAATGAGATATATTATGTCAAGCACCTTAAAACGTAAACTCAGATCCCCCCGTCTTTTATACAGGGTATCAGAAGCTGTTGTTGATCGTGCCATTTCCCTTTAGGTGGCTGGATATTTAGCCTTGTTACGGAGCTAAAACATGTTTCCACCAACTTACTCAGTCGGTAATATATGAACATATAAATATGTTTCCAACACTTTTTTTGTACTGCATAATCGCTGGAAAAACAGCCAGATATTGTAGAGCAAACCTTTTTAGAGAATAAATTCTGCACTTTTCAAGAGTGAAGTCGGCCTAAACCCTGATCAGTAATGCCTCAATTAAGTTCTTGAGAATAATTTCGGGGGGGGGGATGCGTGTTGATAATAATTTGCCTTTGTAAACTGGCCTACCATAAAGAGGCTCAAACTTAAACACGCCACCCTAATACAGAGATATGCCTCTTTTGGTAGAGCTTCAACTGTATAACGTAAGAGGATTTCTCATTCAACCCACCCCGTCACCTTAGAACCTCTTAAAAAAGGGGTAGGACTAAAGAACTCATCATTGTTCTTGACAGTTAAAGGAAATTATTGAGTATTGCTTTAGTTGATTTAAGCAGTAAAAGGAGGTTATTATGAACTTTAAAACCTTTTTGGCCAACATCAAAGAAGAGTTCAATGTGACGATGACTAAGTCATTCGATAAAATTGAAGTTTTCTCACGCATTATGAAGTTGAAGTCTAAAGCTAATACGCTTTCAACTGAAATCATTGATATCAAAAAGGATATTGGCGAATATGTTTTTCAAGAAAAAGAAGAATTTTATGGTAATGAAACCCTTATTGCGTTGATCAAAAGAATAGAAACCTTAGAGGGTGAAATTGTTATGATTAACGATGAGATTGACGAGATTAAAATGCAAAACAGAGAAGAAGAAGCTGAAATCATTGAAGAAGAAAATGATGAACAAAGTGAGGATCAAGAATAATAGCCACGTTGTGCTTTGGGCTATCTTGGCCGTCACACTCTTGTTCCTGACCAGCTGCAAGATGTTTGAGCCTCGAGAAGCAGAGGAGCCGAAAGGGGTGGTAGTCTGGAATCACTTCCCAATAACACCCTATCAAACCTTTGAAAACTTAGAGGTAATCTATAACTACAGTGACAACATCGACCGGTATCAGAGTATTCTGACAGATGATTTCTCCTTCTATTTCGACACTCAAGATGTGCAGGATTACCATCTTCCCACCTTGTGGGACAAAGATAATGAAGTTGAGATGAGAGGGATGATTAATAGCGAAATGGAGCTAACAATGTCGTGTATCGTGGAAAAAAGAGATGTGATCCACTCAGATACAGCTGTGCTATATCGCAATTATCGATTATCTTTTAACTCAGGACGCTCCAACACTCACTTTGAAGGGGATATGGCACTCTATATGGTGAGAGAAGGGGATGGCTTTTGGCGGATCGAGCGCTGGGATGATTTCCGCTCTAATGAACATATAACCTGGGGAAGATTAAAATATGAGTACGTACCGCAAAAGAATTAGTACGCCATTGATTGGCATATTGCTACTCGCTTTAGCTGGGTGTGTTAATATTTTTAATCCCCCGACATTCAAAGATGGTGGCTCTCCAATAGTACGCGGAAACAATAATCCTCGCAGCGTTTTAGAAAATCTTGAAGTCAGCTATAATCAACAAGATATAGACCTTTTCAAAAACTGTCTCTCAGAGTCGTTTCGCTTCGTCCTACTCGCCTCAGAAGCCGAGTCTATCGGTGTCGATATGGACGGCGATGGCATCAAAGATAGCTGGTGGGACTATCATAAAGAGGTCGAATACCATCGAAACTTGTTTACAGACGGATCGAGCGACGGTAGCTTCCCCCCACCCGATAACATCCATCTCAACCTACAAATCCCCCAAGAAGAGTTTTGGCTGACCGATAACCAAGAGGGTAGAGAAGATTGGATAATCATCCCCGTTTATTTCCAATTAAACCTCACTGTTTACACCTCTTCAAACATTTCGGCTGACGGTTTTGCACGTTTTTACCTGCGCCCAGAGGGGGAAGAATGGCGAATCGTAATCTGGCGTGACGAGTCTAATATTTAGTCATCTCCCTAAAATACGCCCTTTATTTGAAATAAATGCCACGTTATATTGCTTTAGATTACGGAAATAAAAGAGTTGGGATTGCGATTAGTGATGAAATACCCCTCTTCGCCTCGCCATACAAAACTATTATTAACGAAGGACATACCCCCGTTATCGATACTATTACAGAGATCATTGAAAAGGAAAACGTGGAAAGAATAGTGGTCGGCTTACCAAGTTATTACGACGGCGAAGAGAGTCCTCAAACACTAATAGTAAAATCTTTTATCGAAGAATTGGAAAAACGTATCGAAATTCCTATCGTCACTTACGATGAACGGTATAGCTCGCAAGAGGCTATAGCCCACCTCAAAAACAAAAAACAAAAGGCTACTCATAAAAAGAAAGGGTTGATCGATCAAATGGCCGCTACAATCATCTTGCAAGGATACCTGGACTCTTTAAAATGAAACTTAAACACCTTCTTATTACATTCTTTATCATCCTTCTCTCGTTTGTAATATATCAAGGGATAAACCTGCTTGATAAGGGAGATCAAGAGGAGGTTATTGTACGAATTGAAGCTGGAGATGGCGCTTCAATTATTGCCGATAAATTAGTGGAAAACGGCGTATTAAGATCTAAAAAAGTATTCCTCTTATACATTAAACTAAAAGGGCTGGAGCATTCGTTGTCTAAAGGGGCTTACCGCTTTTACGGTCGAACCTCCATTAAAGATATAGTCTACAGACTTGAAAATTGTGATGTTATCCTGACTAAAGCACTCATCCGAGAAGGGCTTACCATTGAACAGACCGCTCTCCATTTACAAGAACAAGGGTTTGGTGATTACGAAAAATATATGGAGCTCTGCCAAGACTCTCTATTTGCGTCGACAATAACTGAGTATCCTGTCAACACCTTAGAAGGATTCCTCTATCCCGACACCTATTTTTTCCCAGAATCAACTACCGAAGAACAAGTTTTGAAATCGATGGTACGTGAATTCAAAAAAAATATGGGAGAGATTAAGCTCCCTCAAGACTACAAATACAGCTTTTATGAAGTGCTTACCCTCGCTTCAATAGTAGAAAAAGAAGCGAAATATGTTGACGAAAAACCGCTCATCGCCAGTGTTTACCTAAATCGATTAAAAATCGGACAACGCCTCCAAGCTGACCCGACTGTCGCCTATGCGCTGTTCGGAAAAGGGGTAAAAAGAACGGTGATTTATTATAAAGACTTAGAAATTGATTCACCATACAACACATACCGTAATGCAGGGCTGCCGCCGACACCTATCTGTAGTCCGACAGCAACTTCCCTGAAAGCAGTTTTAAACCCAGAAGAGTCTGACTACTACTACTTCTTTGCCGGCTCTGAAGGGCGCCACATCTTCTCGAAAACATATCGAGAACACTTGAAACGTCAAAACGAACTTAAAAATAGAAAAACTGATGCATAATGCCAGAAGGAGAAAAATATGCTCACGCATTATACAAATGAAGACTTAATTATAATCGCACCACAGGTTACGACTAAAGAAAGTCTGTTTGAAAAGATGGTCAACCATCTGTACAACCTCGATTATGTACTAAATCAAAAAGAGTTTCTCCAAACTTTGATCGACCGAGAAAAAATCTCTAATACCGAGCTGATGCCTGGAATAGCTTTACCACATGCACGTTCTGAAAGTGTTGTAAAACCATTCCTAAGCATCGTTATCAAAAAAGAGGGTATTGAGTATGATAACCCCGAAATGGGGAAAGCTAAGATTATCTTCTTCTTCGGAACTTCTGAGAAATATAATAAAGAATACCTGCAACTCCTCGCTAAATCGGCACGCATCCTTAGAGATAAGGACCTGCAAGAACGCCTTATTAACTGCTCAAAACCAGCCGAAGTTATCGCCTTGCTTAATGAGTTTGACCGCTCAGACCTTATGCAAAGTGAAGTGCCCAATAGATACCTGATGCTGATTACCCTGCACCTCTCTCATAGACTACACGATCTCCTTACCTTCCTGGTAGAACTTAACATCACTAACGCCTCCGTAACACAGGTTAGCTCACTAAACAAAAAACTGACCTTCGACGTACCTGCCTTCTCCGGCCTCTACTATGAAGATGAGAAAAAACAGAGAGAATCATATATTATTACGTGCGCTATTAACGATATCAATATAGCCTCTCGTCTAAACGAGATTTTAAAAGAGAATAACATCGATTTTGCTAAGCAGGGAACCGGTTTTATACAGATAATCGAATCAGATATGGTCTTAGGTAATCCTGATGAAGTATTAGATTTGTAAGGGGGCTAATTAATGAACGAAGTAATGGATTTAGTCCTGAAGATTGCCGTAGTACTCGTCTTTACCAACCTCTTGAGAGCTTTCTCTATACGATTGAAAATACCCCCTGTCGTCTCTCTCATTTTCTTGGGAATTGTAATCGGTCCGAGCGTGTTAAACTTCCTCGAGCCCTGTATGACAATCGACTGGATTGCTCAGGTAGGTGTCCTTTTTCTTATATTTGAAGCCGGCATTCAAACTAACCTACAAAAGCTAAAAGACGAATCAAAGATGGCATTTCTCCCCGCTTTAGGGGGCGTTCTTTTACCTTTTATAGGCGGATTTGCCCTCTCTTATGTATACACCTCAGACCTCTATGAAAGCCTCTTTATAGGAACTATCTTTACCGCTACAAGTATTAGCATCTCTGTTATAACCCTCATCGAACTGGATAAACTTAAAACTATAGAGGGACGGTGCATTGTCAACGCAGCCATTATTGACGATATTTTAGGCATCTTATTAGTCTCGATTATCTCCGGGTTCGCTATTAAAAGTGAAGTCGCCAGCTCAAGCTTTTTCCAAAACACTACTGTTATTACCCTGATTAAGATGGTCATCTTCTTTATAGTCGCCTTCCTCGTCGGTATTTTTGTACTACCCCTTGTCTATGAAAACAGCAAGAAGCTTAAACTTGAGGCTTCCATCCTATCTTTAAGTGTTGCCATCATCTTCATCTACTCTTGGTTTGCTGAGAACTTCGGATTGGCCGCTATTATAGGGGCTTTTTTAGCAGGGATCTTTATAGGCCAAACTGAATATCAGCACAGAATTGATAGCGAAATAGCACAAGTAGGGAAATCATTCTTCGTCGACTTCTTCTTCATCGGTATCGGCCTTAAGCTTCATTTGAGCGAGCTGACCATAAACCCGATATTCTTAATCCTGTTCCTACTAATCGCCATTATATCAAAAGCCTTAGGAGCCGGTTTAGGAGCGCGTATGGGTCACTTTGATACCACCCGTGCTATCCGTATTGGACTCGGTATGGTACCACGTGGAGAGGTAGCCCTTATTATCGGGTCAATGGCGTTGAGTCGCAACTTAATAACTGACGATATTTTTTCTGCCACGGTTATAATGGTTTTAGTCACTTCAACGCTACCACCGTTTTTAATCAAGTATAGCTTCACTAAACTGAAGAAAGATACTTTTTAAGAAGAGAATCGTGAGCTATTACATGCAAGCTTTTTGCCACTCACCCCAACCTGGCTCAAACGTAAGGAGATAAAGATGATTGAACGCTATATAAATCAAGACCTTGTCATCATAAATTCAGATATAAAAACAAAACGAGAGCTGTTCTCATACGTGAGCAAAACTCTCGCTGAGAAAGACTATATTTCCGACGAACAAGCGTTTTACGACTCCCTTATGGAGCGTGAAAACCTTTTGAATACTGAAATATATCCCGGTATTGCTATTCCGCATACCGACTGCTCAAGTGTGAAAAAAGTCTTCCTCCTCATCCTAATCTGTAAACAAGGTATCCTCTACGATCACCAATCGTTTGGCCCAGTCAACATTGTATTTCTATTTGGCTGCCGCGAAAAATTCGATAGAGACTATTTAAGATTAGTCGCTCGATCTGCACGTCTTCTTAAAAATCCATCTTTTGTAAATGCGCTCCTATCAAGTAAAACGCCCTTAGACGTTATCAATACTATTCACCGATTTGACTACTATTCCGAAGGGTTAGAAGATGATAGAAACGCTCTTTTAATAGCGAGACTCTATAAGCCAGGAAAGTTATCTGACTTCCTTACGGCACTGATAGAGGTCGGCTTCAATAACGCTTCAATCATAAAAACATCGTCGATGGCAAAGCTAATCTCTTATGAAATACCTGTCTTTGCCGGACTAAACCTCAAGAGTGGCAAAAAAAGTACGGCTGCCATCACTATCCTTTCTGTATTCCAAGATAAGAAAAAACCGCTCGAACTTATGTCGGTCTTAAAAGATTTCCAGCTCGACTTAAATCAACCTGGAAATGGGTACATCCAAATCATAAACATCAAGAAAATATTCGGAGAAGTGGACGAGTTCCGTTAATATAAACTATGCGAATCTATATCATTAGACACGGAACAGCCTCTCATTTATTGGAAGACCTGAACCAAAAAGTCACCCGCAGCGAGTTCTTAGCTATCTTAGAGGAATGGGAAGAATCTAAGCTTACCCCTTTAGGTGAAGAGGAGATCGAAGCTAAAGCAAAACAGCTTGATAACGACTTTGATTACCTTTACTACAGCCCTCTGAAGCGGACTGAACAGACTGCAAAAGGGTTTATTAAAGAACTCAAGGATCCTACACACATAGAGGCGATCCCCGGTTTAGTAGAGATCTTTATCAAGCCACCTTCACTTCCAAAAAAAATGAAGCTTAAGCTCAAGTACTGGGTTGCCCTCTGCGTTATAAGGTCACTTTACACGCTAAGATTAACACTCTATATAAAGCAGGCGCGTCAAATCTTAAGATATATCAAGAAAGCTGAAGGTAATGCTCTAATCGTTAGCCACCAGGCGCGTATAATTACCATCATAATGTATTGTAAGTTAAGTTTGAAGTGGAGGGTTGTAAAAACTGATTTTACACCAGCAGGTATCTCTATCATAGAAAGTCGATAACACCCTTTTGTTTGTTTACACCACTTAATTAACCGATAAGTAATTTTATTCGAGGTGAAAGTTGATTAGTTTGTTAGGCTCACGTCTGATTTACTTCTTGTTTAGAAGACGGATAAAAGCAGCTCTAATTGTATTACTACTGCTATATATCTCTTTCGCTCACGCGTATGACTTACCGCTCCAGGTCTCCGCCAACCAAAACGCCACCGCTGGACTTATCTTTCTTTACTCTACCCCCTCTAATAGTCACTATAATCCCGCCTTCATCTCCAACGATGGTATCGAAAGTAGCTTCGGATATCTGTTTAACTTAACAGAACTACCGTTAGCCTCTATACACTTGGCCAAAAGCTATAGAAACTATGGGCTCTTTCTCGAAACCTCACATTTAGCACATCCCTACTCTAAAGAGACCGATCTTCAACTCTCTTTAAGTCGCCACGGTAAGTCATTCTCCTCTGGCTTTGCTCTCAAATATCATCTACAAAACATAGTTGGTGAAGAGACAGATTCCAGGCTAACTATTGATTGGGGTTTGATTATCTACCACGAAAGAATTGTCGGGGGCGTATCTCTACTAAACCTGTCTCACTCCGCTTTTACTACATACGTAGGTGAGTTAAACTATCAGCTATCCGAGAAAAGTTCAATCTCTATCGGTTTAGAGAAAGAGTCTGACTTCAATCCATCCCTAAAGCTCGGCACACATTACTCTCTTCACGATAACCTCACTCTACTGAGTAGCTACCAACTAAACCCTGACCGTATTGGTGTCGGCTTAGTTCTACAGCCTTCTCGATTAAAGCTCCATTACGGCGTCCAAACTCATCAATACTTAAGTCTCACCCATATGTTTTCGATTAGTTATGACCTCTCTTCATAAAACGCTTATACTACTGTTTTTATTCTCAGCTCTTCTGCCGCTTTACCCCTTTGAGTCAGAAGATTTACTCCCTCTTGACATACTAAACGGTGATAACATTGAACATCTTTATTCGGAGGGTGAATTCCAGAAATATACGTTATATATCAACGAGGCTTCTGAAGAAGAGTTAATAGATTTCCCTTTGTTTACTAAAAAGGAGGCTTTGCTGATTCTAAAATGGAGAGAGGGGCGACATCTTTCAAGTGAACGCGACCTCAAAGTTATCGGTATAAGCGATGATGTTATCTTTACCTCACTCCCTTATCTCTCCTTCCGTAAACCGCTAAACTATAGCATAAATCAGACATTGCGCTACTATTATAGAGGCACGGAAACTATCGATTCCCCTAAGGCATACTCCAAATCAGAACTGCAAATAGACAACGTTCAAGCTGGTTTTGCCCTTCTGAGTAACTCAACCTCCCTCACAACTGGCAGATTAAACTACACTTACTACCTTTCCCAAAGCTATGACAAACATCTTAAACAATTAACTTTAGGCAAATATCGCTTAGCGATCGGTCAAGGGCTTGCCTATGCTCCAGGCTCTATGTTTTCAAAAAGTAGTGATCCACTACAGGCTCGCTCAAGTTATAAAA
The DNA here is from genome assembly GCA_020532365.1 of Candidatus Cloacimonadota bacterium. Taxonomy (GTDB): domain Bacteria; phylum Cloacimonadota; class Cloacimonadia; order Cloacimonadales; family JAJBBL01; genus JAJBBL01. The sequence goes on from JAJBBL010000168.1 coordinate 8,783, forward strand.
AGCCTGTCAGACTCCATACCAGTCCACATAAAGCGCAGTCTTTAGAGGGCGCAGCGGCAATCTTTTCCATAAATAACAATGAGTTCATCCCTTTTCACTCTAACACACAGCTAAACGCCACTATTTCTGACGGCAAAACCTCAACGATTTACCCTTATACATTCCCAAACGATAATAGACACAACTCACTATCTGAAAGGGTTGATGGTATGGCTTGGCGTTATATTTGTCGTAGCAATGAGATAGGTGCTTACTTTTCATATAACCGGTTTGGCCGAGAGTTTGTCGATCCTAATTATTCTAAGAAATACACTACCCTTGGCTCTTTTTACAGCTTAGACTTCAATTTAGCAAAAGTATTTGGTGAGTATGCTCATATAGATAATCAGCCTGGCTTTGTCGGTGGTATAAGTTGGGGTGAACGCAAGTTTCAGCAGATATTAATCTACCGTTCTTATGCAGAGCATCTCCCCACTTGGCACGGGAATCCATTCGCTTCTAAATCAAAGTTTAACAATGAAAAAGGGTACTATTACGGAATAAAAGCTCAGCCGCATCGTCTATGGTCAATCAACCTCTTCTTTGATATCTCTCGCTACCCTTTTCCCAGATATTTTGAATTGATGCCCACTACTCGGACTGAACAATTCCTTCTTCTCTCCCATAAACGTGCGAGCGACACTTTTCGTCTAAAGTTTCATCATAGAGAATACGACAAAGCAATCACTTATGAAGGGGAGAGCACTATATTCAGAGTTAACAAATTAACGACCACTTTAGACTGGACTAACCAGATAAATCGACACTTCCGCAACAGGTGTGGCATCGACTACATTTCTTCAGTTACAAGAGAGATTGACGAATTTAAAGACGGTTTATTGCTCTACAACAACTTTATCTATCGTTCTAAAAGGCTTGAAACGATAACTCAAATCTCAGTCTACCGGCTTGGTCTCAATCATTACACATACGAATACACATTAGACAATTGGCAGGAGACTAAATCGTATAATGGTAACGACATCTATGCCTATCAGATAGTGAAAGTTAAGTTTACGAAGCTAACGTTACAGGCAAAAGTAGCGCACACGTTTCGTAAAAAAAGCACCAATTGTTTCATCCAACTACTGCTTGATATTTAGCTCTCAACCGCTCTGCGCGCATCTCTTTGGCTATTTTAAGTCTCGAATCTCTTTCAGCTTTTTATCTACTCTCTCGACCTGTTTATCATCTTTAGTTAGCTCTGCCACCTCTTTAGCTCTGAGCAGATAATGTTTAGCCTCAGTCATCTTTTCTTGCTGAAGTTTAACTAAGCCAAGGTGGTAGAGGTCTTTACAGATACCGGTAACATTATCGATCTGTTTGTCAGCTTTTAGCGACTTCAAGTAGTATTTTTCAGCGTTTTGGTACTCATCAAGGTTGTAGTAATAGTGCCCGAGCGTATAGGCTATAAAGCTGTAAAGTTCAGCTTCCGTTGTAACTCTTTTCTTACTTCTTTCGATAGCAGAGAGATAGTTTTTAAGGATATTCGCCTCAATGTTAGCAACATCCCCCTGTTTCTCTAAAGCTTGTAGACGGTACGTATTGAGCTGAACATTTATCTGTTTATCGGAGCTCTTTATCTGAGAAGTAAGGTTAACCACTTTTGTATAGTTATTATGCAAGAAGGCTATTTCTACTTCTCCTAACATTAAGCGCTCCTCTAA
>JAJBBL010000098.1 GCA_020532365.1 Candidatus Cloacimonadota bacterium
AGGCGGCCCTAAGCCGCCTACGACTATTCTCCTTACTTTCCTATAGGGTGAAGGGTTGAAAATATGAGGTTAAATGGGTGTTGTTTTAGAAGGCAAAGATGGGGAGAGAAAACTCTTGTTTGAGGATCGAAGAATTAGCTTCATTCCAAAATTGAAGTTAGATCTTGAAGTTTAAAAACTGAGGGGGTAGTCATTAAGATGTTGTTGATGATTCTTGACAATTTGAGTTGATTAGGATAAATAGTTAGCAAACTGGTGGAGGGTAGAAGATGATTATTGATAATCGTTATAAGGTCATCGAACGGCTTGGTATGGGCGCTTGGGCTGTGGTGTATAAAGTTGAGGATATTCGCACCAATCAAGCGTCAGTGTTGAAGATATTTCAAAACATAGATGCGAAGACTCTCTATAAAAACATATCGGCAGCGAATATGTTTCTCATAACTAAGTTAGAGCACCCTAACCTAATGAACGTTACTTCTTTCGGTTCAGTGGACAAGAATATATACTATCTTAGCGAGTTTTATGAGGGGGATACGTTATCAAAGTTCAAGTTTAGCCCTGATAAAGTTGACGATCTATACGATATTATTGTTCAGATTTGCTACGGCTTGAATGAGCTCCATAACCGGGGTCTGCAGCATAAAGATATCAAACCTGACAATATTCTATATAACTATCAAGATGAAAAGATTGAGGTGCGTGTGCTCGATTACGGTTTTTCCAAAGCCGATGTCAGAAGGAATCAGCAGTATATCAGCGGCACGCTTCCCTATATAGCACCTGAAGTGTTTAGAGGTGGTAAAAGCTTTGTAGAGAGCGATATATACTCCTTAGGCGTAACCCTTTACCGCGTAGTTACCGGCACGCTCCCCTATACTATTGAACAGCTTTCCGATATGATAACCGATGGGCGGAGCAACCTGTTTCCAAAGTTTCCGCGAGAACTGAACCCGAGTATTCCACCGAGCTTAGAAAAACTTATCCTTAAACTTATGGAGAGAAACAGAGCGGATCGTTTCCCTAATACCGAGAGTATAATCAAATATATCAATCGGATACAAGATACTGAATACCCGTTTTCACAGAAATTTTCTTTGCTGAACTCGATTAAGTATAACAGTAGCCTCGCCAGAGAAGAGTATACGAATACACTGCTTGGTTACCTTCCTTTGATAGAGGAGAAGAGTGGTAAAATAGTCGTCCTTTCAGGAGAAGGGGGGCTCGGCAAGAATAACATTCTCACTCTCTTCAGATACCATCTTCTGACTCACGACTACTATCTTTTTGACTATACCTGTGCCCCTAATGCTAAGGACCCTTTCTTTGCTTTGATGCGTGAATTTTTGTCTTCAACGACTACTAATAAAGAGATTTCTGATGGTCTGGTATTGGTTTCGGAGAAGATGAAAAGATTCCTCTATAACTCCGATGGCGTCGAGGAACAAGAGGTCGATTACATTAAGATTATCAATAGAGACTATGAGTTTGGCAAATCGTTTCTTCAAACACTGTCTGAAGATAAGCCGTTAATCTTTATCATCCGAGCAGGGCACTACCTAACTAAAGAGACTATTGAGTTTGTAAACTACGTTTCAAGCGTAGTTAGGCTCAACCGGATTATGATTGTTTTCAGCGTCGATAATATCGGGAGTGTAGGTGGTTTGGTGCACCCGATAAACATAGAGGTTCAGTCGCTAACTATTCCAGAGATAAAGACTTATGTGGAAGAATTACTAAGAACGAGCGTTCCAGACGAGTTTTGTGAGGCGTTGAGGGATAGGACTAACGGTAATCCGGGATATATTAAAGAGATTTTGATCGATTTGATTGAAACACAACAACTTTGGGATGAAAAAGAGTATGACTTTCAAATAGAGTGGTCTGAATATAAGCTACCTGAGAAAATCATTCATAATATTTATGATAACCTCAGCCATTTGAAGCAAAACACTTATGAGGCGCTGCAAACATTGTCAGTAGTGGAGACACCACTCTCTTATGACTTAATGAAACTCATCTTGAATGTTGACGATAAAGAGCTCTTTTTCCTGATACAGGATGGAGTTAACAATCACGTATTAGTTAAAGAGAGCGAGTTTTTCTCCTTTGCTTTTAATGAGGCTAAAGAGCGTCTGATAAGCGAAATAGATGCTGATCGTGCCCTGAAAGTATCGAAGGATGTATTGGAGTATTTTGAGTCGAAAGCGGTCGTTCAGATAAACGTTGCTTTGGGGATCATTAAAAATGCAGAGGTGACTCAAGACGCTTATAGCATCAGAAAATACTACTTAAAACTATACGAGCTTTACTCCCAAAAAGGGGATCAAGATAAGTCTTTCGATTCTATCACAAAGGTTATCGAATATGACTTTTCTCACGGCTTAGAGATTTCTGAACAAGAGATTCTAAGAGACCTAAAACTCTTCCAAGAAGCGGCAGAGTTGACCGGTAAAGCCAAAACAGCACTCGAATTGTTTGAAAGAATAGATAACCTCCCTGATATTTTTGAAAATCACTATATTAAAGGGGTGTTGTGTAAATCACTCGAAAGATATAGGAGCGCATCGGTTGAGTTTGAAAAGTCGCTGACTTTGGCGATAAGTGGGCGTCAGAATGCAAATGCACTAATCCAATTGTTGTGGACTTCGATGATGTTAAACGACTTTGAAAAAGCTGAGGAGTATCTCGAAAAGTTAGAGTCTATCAACCTCCCTTTAGATCTTGAAGTAGCCTTTGTAGACCGTAAAGGGGTCTTCCTTTATAAAAAAGGGAGAACAAAAGAGGCTATCCATCTGATGAACTCCTTTAAGTCTAAGATTAAAGATGTGTCGACACCTGGATATTATGTGAAATTAGGTAACTTTTATAACAACTTAGCCCTCTTTAGTAGCTCTGAAAAAATGTATGATGACGCTTTGGCTAACTTCCAAAAGGCGGAGAAAATATGGAAACAGGTCGGCTATAAACACGCTTTGGGGGTTGTCTATAATAACTATAGTGATTTAGTGCTCCGTCAGGGGAAAACTCAAGAAGCGCTTGAATACTTAGAAAAAGCTTTGAAATACTGCACCGATACGGATCAAGTTAAGTGTGAAGCTCTAACTTATCTCAATTTTGGTGAGGTCTATATCAAGCTCGGTCGCTACAAAGAGGCAGAGAAAAACCTGTTAATAGCAGAAGCTAAGGTGCAAGAGCAAAAAGATAAGTCGCTGCTCCCCAATATTATCCATAATTTAGCTATCACTAAGAGTAAGATAGGTCGATTCTATAATTATTACAGCTTCATCGAACAACATACCCCCGAAATCATTACTGAAGATATCAAAACGATCAGCCCGCTCATCAAGACCTGGTTCTACTTTCTGTTGGATATGGGGATGACCGAAAGATTGGAAGAGCTTACCGTTAAGAATACCGACTTAGACTATATCACAACCCAAGAAGAGGAGTTTTTCTTCCATATTCAGGCGTTACTGTATATGCAAAAAGGGGAGTATGATAATGCTTTAGAACAGCTGGTTATTGCGCTCAGTCACGCCGAGAAAAATAGAAGTAGCTATGCACAATGTATCATCTATACAAAAATGATCGACTGTCATGTGCACCTCAATAACCTGCAAAAAGCAAATGAGCTATATCTCAAGGCTAAGAAATTAACTGAAGAATACGATTATAAATACTGGGATACCTCTTTGGAAATCCTTAAGTCACAAATTGATCTTTTAGATAAACATATCAACTTAAGGCTGATCTTGAGAGCTCTTTTTAAAAATTTAGAGATTGCCAAACAGAACGACTACTTTCAGCTTGAGTATAAAGCTCTGTTTTATATCACTTTAGTGCTGAAAGAATTGAGGGCGAGACGTAAAGCAAGAGAGTATTTTAACTACTATAGCATCGCCGTAAATAAAGCGAGTAAAGACTTGCCAGAGGCTATGCAAGACAGTATATTACTGAAATCGCAAGCGAATACAGATACGTTTGAAGAGATTAAACATATCTCGATCGCTAAAAGAGAATTACCGACAAATGAACAGTGGCAAAGAGAGCTATACGAGCTGCTCAATCTTGATGAAGTGGATCGCTTTAAATACTTTATGAACAGAATCTTGAAGAGAATGTTTGTGCCTCACTTCTTCTCACTGGTGATCATCGAAGACTATAACAAAGGACAGCGTCCATTTCTCAACTTTAATATAAAAATCAAACAGCTTTACCTCAAAGAGGTTGAGAGAAATATCCGTGAATCGGTCAGGTCTAATGAGCTTTTGCAGGGTAAGTTAGGCGAGTCTAATGTGCTCTATGTGCCGCTTAGATTGAGGGGTGCTATCGTTGGCTGTCTTATTATAGGGGATGCCGGAGAGCTTCCATTCTCGGAGCAAGAACTTAAACTGGCTGAAAACGTTAGAATCAATCTTACTTCACTGCTGGTCAGGATAAGAGATATTACTGCTATTAACAAAAATACAAGACTGATGAAACAACTGATGACCGCTTCTAATGAGTTTTTCTCACTCAAAGAGGTGGATAAACTTGAACACGAAATCGTCTCCTTTACCATCGATTTCATACAGTGTAACAGAGCCTTCCTCATCAAAAGAGATAGGTATGGTAACTTTGTCTACCAGTTGGCGATGGATAATCATAAAAACCTGATCAATGACCATACAAGAATTAGTAAGTCGGTGCTCAGTGAAGTGTATAATAATAAACGGGTTGCGTATACGCTTAACGCCTCTGCCGATAGCGTGTTTAAGAATTCTATCAGCGTTCAAGATTATCAATTACGCTCTATTTTCTGCGCGCCTATTATTGTAGACAATGAGATTTATGGACTGCTCTACGCCGATAACTATATTAATCCGAATAGAGATCTGAATATCGATATGCAAATAATGGACCTATTTCTGATGCAGTCAGCTATTGCCCTAAAAAATGCGATACAGTATCGCTCGTTGATGAAGAAAAATATGGAGCTCTACTCCCTGGATAAGGCTAAAAATAAGTTTATGGAGGTCATTTCGCACGAGCTTAATACACCGCTGATGGTGCTCCAAAACCTCATCTCAAGATTAGCTAAAAATGAGGTTACGACTGTGGAAGAGAGAGACCAGACCATCCTCAAAGCAGACGAATCGCTGAAGAGGATTTTGGATAAGATTAACGATATTTATAGCCTCACTAAATACAATATGATGACCGGAGTCAATAAAGAGATGACAGATGTCCGAGAGATTCTGGAAATAATTGTCAATGAGGCAACTATAGTTTCACGTGAGCGAAATATGATCTATAGACTGGAAACAGAGGAGGACTTACCTATGGTTGAAGTGAATTGGGAGTCGTTCTATTTGATGATCTATCATATTGTGCTCAATGCAATTAGATATACAAAAGATTTCGGAACTATTGTTATCGGTGCAAGAAAGTCGTCATTCCAAGATGAAGAGATTGACAATAAAGAAACATTGGTCGTATATGTCCAAGATAATGGAATGGGAATACCGGAAAGTGAATTAGGAGAGGTATTTATACCCTTCCACGAACTTGTGGATAGCTACGCTCATCACTCCGGAACTGTCGAATATAACTCAAGTGGGCTCGGCGTTGGACTCTCTATTGCAAAACGTATCGCTGAACTGCATAACGGAGATATAAAGATTACAAGCAAAGAGAGAGAGGGGACTACCGTGTTTATCTTTATACCATTCTCTGAGCTTGAAGGATTCAGTATCAGTGAGCCAAAACAGACCGATTATAATAATAAAGGACAAGATGATGACAAATAATATCAACTTTTCAGAGGTTTTTGCCGAACGGAAAAATTTGGTTGTAGTCTTTGGAGATGAATTTAATCAGAATTATCGACTCACCTCAATTCTACTGACAATTGTTGGACAATTTAAAGAAATTCAGCTCTACTATACCGACTTTCAATACGATCTCTTTAAGTGGCTGTTGCAAGACCAAGATGTGACCTGCTTGAACATTACTAAAGCTGTTGCACCTGTGGAACACTCCGTTGTGATTGCTTTGGCGAGTGATAAGAATACCGAGCGTTTCTATAGAATGCTCAATAAAAGTGTGTTGGTTGGAATGGCAAAAAACACTAACTTCTCCTTAATACCGGAGCCTAAAGAGTCAATAGAGATCTGTACACGAACCTTTGACTCAATTGGCGTAAAATATTATGAGTTAGGGGATAATCTCGATCAGTTAGTTGAGAAACACTTTGACTCTGAGTTGCAAGAACAAGAGTTGGAACTGGTTTTAGATATCAATAACATGTTTAATAAACTGCTAATAAATAGAGCTAGTAAATCGTGGAGAGAATACTTGGCTATGATTCAATGCAGTAGCGCAGCAGAGGGAAAAGGAGTTATCTCAGGTGGTGGACGCTCTGAAAACAGAGACTTCTCTTTAAAAGAAATACTTGAATATGCTATGAAGAGTAAAAGAGTTGTTACAGATGATAAAGATTTCTTTGGCTTTTTGAACCGTTTCCCGTTTAAGTATAAGGTTTATTATCTCGGTAAAATGGAGACCGATAAAGAGATTAGCGTCGGTCAGCTAAAAGAGCTATATACAAGAAAAGAACAGTAAACATTTAAGTTAAGCATAATAATTATGAGGGATATATGAGAAAGAGATATTTGGTTTTGATACTCGTGATGGGGGTTGTGTCCCTTTTTAGCGGTGAAATTGATGATTTCCGATTTATAATAGGGCTTTATAAAGATGGGCATAACCAGCTTGCTATGACGGAGATAGATGGGTTTTTGAATGACTATCCTAATAGTGAATACATCAATAATGTTCGCTTCTTAAAGGCTAACATATTGATGGCGGAAGAGAACTACCTAAAAGGTGCTAAAGCGTTCAAAGAGTTGGAGAAAGAGGGTGTAGACCCTATCATCAGACCGGACATTTACTTGGGCTTAGCCCAGTGCTTCTTCTTCACCGATAACTTTGCAGAGTCTGAGAAGTATTTGAGTAGGTTCACTAAAGAATTTAAAAATCATAGACTGCTCCCTAAAGCTTATTACTTTCTCGGTCGGATAGCTTATCAAAAAGTGGAGTATTCCAAAGCTCTAACTTTCTTAAACCAAGTGGATGAAGATAGTCAAGATTGGAGCTATAGAGTTGCTAAAATCCAAACGCTTGTAGCTCTTGATATGAACGATGAGGCTAAGAGTATTTTAGACCAGTATGTTGAGCAAAAGGAACATTCAGAACTCCTTCACCAAGCTTTGATTATTTACTTTAACCACCTTTTAAAGGCAAAACAATATCAACACGTAGTGACCTATGCAGTAGACTTTATTCCTTATGACTCAGTGTTTTATGATAACTACCTGGCTATTATGGGGGAGGCTAATTACGAGCTGGGGAACTATAGAGCTGCATTGGAAAGATTCGATGCATTAGGTGAGACGAGCGAGAGAAGTGAATACTTTACCGCCCTATGTTTCCTAAAATTAGACGAGGATCTTACTGCTGAAAAACTGTTTAGCCAATTGAGTGAGAACGCTAAGAATGAGGAGATAAAGACTAATAGCTACTTCTTCTTGGCTACTATAAAAGGGAAGAAAGACTTCAGAGAGGCTAATAAAATGCTGGAGAGCTTTGTATCCCAAAACCCCGATCACCCCTTTGTCGGCTCTGCTTACTATCAATTAGGTATGAACTGGCTCTTCCAAAACATCTATGATGAAGCGGTTGAAAGCTTTAAGAATGCACTTGATACCGAGCTAAGCGATGAGTTCAATGAAAAGGCTAAGTATTTGTTAGCCGAGTCTCTCTTCCAATTAAAGAACATAGAGGAAGCATACCTTCATTATGTAGAATATGAAAAACTCTATCCAAAAGGGGAGTTCTTAGATGAAACACTCTTCAAAATAGGGCTCTATCATTTCGAGAAAGAGGACTTTGCAAACGCATTAGTAAAGTTTGATAGGATTATAAGTGAGCATCCTGAATCAGATAGACTCTCAATGGCTTACTTCTATAAGGCAGAGATATTTACCCTTAGCCGTCAAGATGACTTGGCTTTAACTCTATACGAAAAGGCTGCAGATCGCTTTGAAAACCGGGGATTAGTGGCGATTAGAATTGCCCAGGTAAACTTCAAACTTGGTAAATATGATGAGGCTATGGATGAGTTAGAGCAAATCCCATCGAGTAGTGAATACGTGTATGAGAAGATGATTATTCAAGGGAATATTTACTATGCTAAGAAAAACTATCTCTCTGCTATAAAGATATTTGCACAAGCTACTGAGCTGGCAGAAAGTGATGTGGAGTGGGAAGACTCTACACTACGTCAAGCCAGAACTCTCTATCAATTGAAAGAGTATCGTGAGGCGAGCAGACTGTATAAACAGCTCTACGAAAAAACAAGACAGCAGCAGTATCTGTTAAACTCGGCTACTGTTGCCTTTACAGCTGATGAGTTTAGAAACGCTATTGAAATGTTTCAACAATATATCAACTACTACCCTGAGAGCCCCGATATTTATCAGGCAAAACTGCATTTGGCCGATTCATACTACAACTCGAAAGACTATAACTCTGCAGTACAGCGGTATCGTGAACTGATCAGACCTGACGTCGACCCTGCAATACTTACCAATAGTCTGAACGGACTTGAGTGGTCAACTGCCCTTAGTGAGCAATATGATTTCATTAAAGAGCTGAATAAAATAGTGCTTAGTGAGGATGAGCATGACTTTAATGAGCTGATTCTTAGAAGAAAGATCGACTATTATTATTCACAAAGCAGGTGGGAAGAGGTAGTCTATAATGTGGAAAAATTGCTCGAACTTGAGCTTACTTACAACACTGAAAGAGAGTATAAAAAGATGCTCGGTATCTCTTTGCTAAATCGAAAACAGTATAGAGACGCTGAGGATGTCTTTGAAGAGCTGATCGAACGCCAACCTGATGCAAGCGTGTTAGTGGCGTGGTCAAGACTGCACTTAGCCGAAAACGACAAAGAGGCTGCCCTTCTTAAGCTGAAAGAGGCGTGTAGCTTAACAGAGGAGAGTCAGACTTGGCTCGATATGCTCACCCTTTCAGTATCGCTTAAAGATGAGGAGTTTTCGAGTCTTTACGCAAAGTTTAGAGGGTTTGCTCGAGGTGTTGACTTGGAGCAGGGGGAGCTATTGCAGATACGATGGTATCTGTTAAATGAGGTGTTTGATTCGGTATCTCCGCTAATCAACAACTTGTTATCGAGTAAATACGAGCCTATTAAGGCAAAGGCGCAATACTACAAAGGGGTGCATCTATATAAGATCGGCAGAACAGATGAGGCCATAAAAGAGTTGCTCCGGGTGCGTTATCTGTATCCAAGGGTTGAGGATGTCCGCATTGAGGCTGAAATACTGGTGATAGAAGCGTATGCCGAGACAGGCAACCTTACAGAAGCTAAGAAAATCTATGACTCAATAAGGAACGATTTGAAGCCGGAGCAGAGGCGTGAAATAGCTCGAAAGATTGGATTAGAGGGGTAAGGTATGAGAGTAAAACGTAATCCTATATATCACAAAATGACAAAGGTTTACCCTGTTTTTGTGCTCCTCCTAACCGTTATAGCGAGTAGCTTAGCGGGAGCTGCAAGAGATGAGAAGATAGACCTGCCAGACATTATTATCACAGGCGAGTCAGAAAAGCTGCAAGATACTATCTCTTTAGACGAAAAGCTAAGAGAATACTGGGTTCTGGATCGACTAAGTCGATTTAGTTATGAGCCGTTTATTACCCCCGACGAGGTTAGAGCATACAAAGAGCCGGAACTACATAAACGAGGGGCTATAACCTTATCGCTGGGAAGTAAACTTTCAACAAACCTAAGTTTTCTTTATAATGATGACAATCCTTTCTTAACCTTTAGAGGAGGGTATTCTTACAACTCGTTAGTCAGTGATAGAAACGATAGTAGACTCTTTGTGGGATGGTATCCACAACTTAGCAATTATGACTTCAGAGCCAAAGTTACTCAATACTTTTTTAACGATGAGAGGGTGGTCAGCTCTTCCAACAAGATATCCCTTTTTGGTGTAGAACTTGGAATGGAAACAGAAAAGCTAAATATATCCAAAATAGAGATGGAAGAGGTTGACCTAAGCGTAGGTATCGACAACTTCACTCAAGAGTTAAGTGGCGATAAAGAGAGTCAGACAGACGTTAATATCAGCTTAGGCCTCAGAGTGCCTTTAGACGATTTAGATATCTCGATACCTTTCGAGTCTACGCTGATTAAGGGTGATAAGTTTGCAACTAACCTCGGGGTGAGAAAAGAGAACTTCTACTTTTTAGACTACCTTGGTCTGAACCTTATTACAGACTTTTATAAAGTAGTGCCAGCTATAGACTTCTGTACTGGGTATGAACTCAATACTTTTTCGAGAGTTTGGCTGTATAACAAGCCGGGTTTCGACTCAAGAGTGCGAAGCGATTTTCTATACGACAA
>JAJBBL010000027.1 GCA_020532365.1 Candidatus Cloacimonadota bacterium
AAACGGACTGCTCCGTAACCGATTAAATACCAACTGAGGATATAACCGGAAAACTTTTTGCGCGGCTTAATTATAAACCAAAGGAAGAGCCACAAAACCACCCCTTCAAAAAGGGCTTCATAGAGCTGGCTGGGGTGACGGGGAAGATTTATATAAAGGAGCTGGCCAATCTCCAAACCAACTTTAGCGGCAACTTCTTTTACCCAAGTGTAAGTCGTTGAAAAGCGGGGAGCCTCCGGAAAGATCATTGCCCACTTAACTGTGGTAACCCGCCCCCAAAGTTCTCCGTTGATGAAATTCCCCAAACGTCCGAATGTATAACCGAGGGGAATTCCACTGACCATTACATCCGCAATTTCAAAGAAGGAGCGTTTATAAAAGCGACAAAACAAAAGAGTTCCCACCACTGCCCCGATGAGACCGCCGTGGTAACTCATTCCCGGAAGACCGACAAACCGCCCCTCTTCAAACGGCCAAAAGATAAGGTGGGGATTTTTCCAATAGTACACAGACCCATAATAAAACAGAGCTGAAAACAGCCGTGCCCCTATAATCAGTCCCGCAATGGCATATAAAAACAGAGCGGAAGTATCGTCACTGTTAATCTCAATCAGCTTTTGCTTTCTTTGTCGGTTGAACAGGAAATAAGTTATCCCAAAAGCGACAATGTACATGATACTGTACCACCGGAAAGGGAGGCTTGGGATTATGTTGGGAGAAATCCAACTTGGGTAGTTAACATAGTGTAGCATGGGGGAAGTTTACGTCGAGTTTGTGTGATGGTCAACCTAGAGGATGGTCGCCTAATCTGAAATAGATTATACTTAATTCATGAAAAAGATTGTAAATTATACAGTACTGGTCCTCTTGGTTCTGTTTATTGGCTTTCCGCTTCTTGCTACCGGAATTGATGAACGCTTAATTCCGGCTTTTTTATCAGGGACAAGCAGCGCAACGGTCAACTCCAAAGATGAGATAGCCCAAAATATGCAGAGACTGGAGTTGTTATACCGCTTGGTTGAGAGAGACTTTCTTTTTGATATAGACCATAAGGCTGTTTACGAAAGCATGGCAAAAGGCCTTTTCACAGGATTGGACGATGAGTACTCTGCCTATATTATCAGTAAAGAAGCAGCCGATTTTAGTGAAGATACCACCGGCGTATATGGGGGTATAGGGGCCTACATCTCCAAAAATTATCTTGAATACCGCGATTTCAGTAACCCCTCAACTTACATGGTTAATATTAACAGTGTCTTTCCAAACTCTCCTGCCGAAGTGGCGGGTTTACGCTCGGGAGACCTTATTAGTCACATCGACGGAGAGGCTGTTGATGATTGGCAGGCCGATGAAGCCTCCAAAGCCCTAAAAGGACCTCCCGATGCACCGGTTGTCCTCACCGTAATCAGAGGAAACTCAACGTTTGATTTAAAGGTGATCCGTAAAATTGTCAGTGTCCCTACTGTCTCAGTCGATTGGTTACCCAAAGATATTTTCTATTTAAGGATAACTCAATTTACTACAAAGACGGCTGAACAAGTCCGAACAGAGCTTCAAAAAGCCCTCTCTAAAGAGATGAAGGGCCTTGTTCTTGATTTAAGAGAGAATCCGGGAGGGATTGTAGAAGCGACCCTGAGTATCGCTGATATGCTTTTGGATGAGAAGGTTGTCGTCCATGTCAAAGGCAAGCAAAAGCCAAACAGTCACACCTACTACTCCTCTTTGAAAACGTTAGTCCCTCTCGACATTCCCATTGCTCTTCTTGTCAACAAAGGTTCTGCTTCAAGCAGTGAAATTCTTGCCGGGGCATTAAAGGACAACGGCCGGGCAACCTTAATCGGATCAACGACTTTTGGAAAAGGGTTGATTCAGATAGTGAGCCCCTTCGGAGACGGTTATTATACCGTTACAACGAGTCAGTACCAGACGCCCAACGGAAGTGATATCCATAAAGTTGGGATACCTGTCGATATTGAGGTTCATGAGCCGCACATTGGCGAAGATGAGATCGATAGCTACTCCGAGTTTATCGGCAGCAAAAAGGTTGAGAGTTTCGTTGAGGAGCATCCCGAATTCAGCGATGAAAATGTTCAGCTCTTTTTAGATACAGTTGTTGGAGAAAATCCTCCTTTAGAAGCCGATGTCTACACACTGCTACTTAGAAGAGAATATTTGGCAAATATGAGCAGTGATGAGCGCCCTATAGCCGATTACAAGTACGACAAAGTTCTCAAACGGGCTTTGGAGTTTTTAGATACCGGCATGTAAGTGTCCCTTTTTCGTGTCATTTGCAACCCCCCACTACTGCGCTAAACTGTAAGGAGTCTGCTTCTTTATGTAGGTGCAATATTTGAGCAAGGGGGAAGCGAGATGTCTTTGTATCTGATTGCAAAAGATAGTAAGTTAATTGAATCGTTCCAACGCCAGTTGGCTAAAGGTGCCTATTTGGTCAATAGCCTTGAGAAGTTGGAAACGTTAAACTCCCTGACTCAAAAAGATTGCTGTCCGATCTTTTTGATTGATGAAAATTTTACCGAATGGGGCTCATTCTTTCCAATTTTAGAGTACCTGCTACAAAACAAGATAAACGGTTTTAAAGTTCTTCTGACAAATAAACTTAATATCTCAAAAGCAGAACATTTTCTTTCGGACGAGGACATCGCTATTTTGAAAAAGCCATTTTCCCTTGACCAACTTATCGTGGGATTGGTTAACAGTGGCAAAGGAGTAGCCATTGAAGAGCATTTAAATAAATCGTATTTGGCCCATTTTAAAGAACTGGAGAGAAAAAGCGGCGATATTTACTCCTCTATCCTGGTTGGGGAATCCCATTCCGTAGCTTTAGTCAGAGAGATAATAGCCAAGATAGGCCCTTTGTTTAATGTTGTCCATATAAACGGCGAATCGGGAACAGGCAAAGAGATAGTGGCATCTCTATTAAAAGTTGCTTCACTCAGCAAGGGCCCCTTTGTTGCAATAAACTGCTCTGCAATTCCTACCTCCCTAGCCGATGCCTATCTCTTTGGGCATGAAAGGGGGGCTTATACCGATGCAAAGGAGCAACGGGAAGGAATTGTCAAAGCTGCCGATAACGGAATCCTGTTTTTGGATGAAATTGAAGATCTGGCTTTGGAAGTTCAGGGTAAACTATTGCGGTTGGTTGAAACCCATCTATTCAGACCTCTTGGCAGCAGCAAGTCTCACTATTCAAACTTTAAACTCATCACAGCTTCAAATATCTCACTCAGAGAGCTCTGTTTAACAAAAAGACTCCGCTTTGATTTATACAATCGCTTGAATCATCTGGTAATCTCTTTGGCTCCTTTAAGAGAGAGAAAAGAGGATATCCCCCTTTTAATAGAACACTACAAAACCCTCTCCAATGATAAGAGGCCTATCGATTCCGAGACAATGGCTCTTATAATGGAATATGATTGGCCGGGCAATGTGAGAGAACTGTTTAAAGAGTTAAATCTCCTCTCCGTTTTTGCCCCTACAAAGGACAAATACCTTTCATATCGGAAAATTCTTACAGAGAGTGTCTTTTGCAACAACTTTTCAGAGGTGGCTTCAGATTGTAAAAGTGACATTTTTTATGACAAACACCCCTGTGGATAACCTGTGTAATAATACGTCTAATTTTCCCAAATATTTCCTATATTAAAGCCACTAATTCTTATATAACTAACATATGCAAAAACATCCTACAATGATAATTTATTTACTTATGCTAAAAGGAGTTGACATGTAAGTCAAACTCTGTAACTTGGTACATCCGCATAATGGCAGGCTCTTTGACACAAAAGAGTTTTAGTGTAGTCGTTGGAAAGGTTGTGGATAAGTTGTTAAATAGTGTTTAATTTATCGTTTATCAATTTGCAAAAATCTTAGAGAACTCTATAGTCTTTATATGATTAACCTTTACGGACGATGTTTGCTCCTACCCCTATAAGTTTGCTTTCAAGCTCTTCATAACCTCTCTCAATTTGGTAGATATTCTGGATTTCTGAACTTCCTTTTGCAACAAGGGCAGCAATTACCAATGCCATTCCGGCTCTAACATCGGGACTGCTCACCTTTGCCCCTCTTAAAGTAACAGAGCCGTTTACTATCGCCCGGTGGGGGTCGCATAAAATAATGTCTGCCCCCATTCTTATCAACCAATCAACAAAATACATCCTGGATTCGTACATCTTCTCATGAATTAAAATCGAACCGTTCATCTGAGTCGCAACAACCGTAACAATGCTTAGCAGATCGGCAGGGAAACCCGGCCACGGGGCATCGTCAATTTTATAAGTTTGTCCGTCTATTGATTTTTTTATTATCCGAGATTGCTTTTTAGGCACCACTATTGAATCGGGCCCGATTATCTGCCAACCGACTCCTATTCTGCTAAACCCGCTGCCCAACATCGGCAGATGCTTTATATCCACATTGTTTAATATCAGCTCCCCTCTGGTTGCCGCACAGAGCCCTATAAAAGAGCCGCATTCCATGAAATCGCTGCCGATTGTAAAAGTTGCCCCGTTTAACTTCTTTACCCCTTCGATTGAAAGAAGATTAGAGCCTATCCCTCTGATCTTCGCCCCCATCAAAACCAACAGATTACACAAATCCTGAACGTGGGGTTCACAGGCGGCATTAGATATCACCGTTGTCCCTTCCGTTAAGACACAACTCATAATGATATTTTCGGTGGCAGTTACCGAGGCTTCTTCTAAAAAGATATCCGTTCCTTTCAGCTTATCTGTTGTAACAACCAAAAACCCATCGTTGCTTATTTCACATTTGGCTCCGATTGCCTCAAATGCCCTGAAGTGGGTATCAAGGCGTCTGTAACCGATTACATCACCTCCTGGGGGAGGAAGTACAATGTTCCCTATTCTGGCAAGCAGCGGCCCAACCAATAAGATTGAGGCTCTGATTGCATCGACTAGTTTCAGAGGCAGTTCTCTCCCCTTTTTTGCATAATCCAAATTAGTTTTTACAAAGAGGGTATTTTTATTTAAGTATTTTACTTCCGAGCCGAGATGTTGAAGTAATTTTACTATCACTTTTACATCTTCAATTTGGGGGACATTCTCCAATGTCACTTCTTCATCTGTCAACAAAGTTGCACACAGAGCAGCCAAAGCACCGTTCTTGTTACCGCTTATCTCGATGCTCCCCTCGAGGCTCTTACCGCCGACAATAAAATAAGAACTCATAGACCCATCCTACATAGGTTTTTTTGATTTTACAATCATCTTGATGAGTTACCCAAAGCGCTATACATTGAAAACATGGGTGGCAATAAGATTAAAGTATATGGAATTGGAAACCCTTTAATAGATATTCTTGCAAAGGTTACAGAGAAACAACTTGACTCTTTGGGAATCTACAAGGGGGCAATGCATCTTATTGATTCAGAAAAAAGGGAGCAACTGCTTCAATTGATTCCAGATTTGGAACACTCCCTCTTTTGCGGTGGGTCGTGTCCGAACACCATAATAACTCTGGCTTCACTGGGGGTCTCTTCTGCTTTGGCTGGCAAAGTGGGAGGCGATAAATATGGGTTGATTTACAAAAAGCGTCTTAAAGATCTCTTGGTTATTGACCAGTTGGTTGTCACCGACAAAGAGGCTACCGGGTCTTCCATTATCCTCATTACCCCCGACAGTGAACGAACTATGAATACATTTTTGGGGGCGAACCGGCTTTTTGGCAAAGAGGATATAGTGGCTTCAACACTTAAAGAGGCTTCTTATTTCTACTTCACTGGCTACATGTGGGATACCGAAAGTCAAAAGTCTGCCATTAAAGAGGCTCTAAAGGTATCCAAAGAAAATAATATTAAAGTTGCAATTGACATTGCAGACCCTCTGGCTGTGGGACGCAACAGAGAAGACTTTCTGTTTCTTATAAAAAATTATGCCGATATCGTTTTGGCAAACAGCGAAGAGGCAAGAATCCTTTTTAACAATTACGACCCTTATGAGTGCTGCAAGTCGATGGGAAAGCTTTGTGAAACAGCCATTGTGAAAAACGGGAAAAGGGGCTCTTTTATAAGTCATAAAAACAGAATCGTTGAGATTGGGATTCACGGCCCTCAAAAAGCTTTGGATACAACCGGAGCCGGGGATGCCTACGCTGCCGGCTTTTTATATGGGGTGTGCAACAATCTTTCGATTGAACAGTCTGGATTTGTCGCTTCGTACTTAGCCGGTGAAGTCGTCCAGCAACAGGGGGCACAACTATCCAAAGAGAAAGCCCAAACCATCTCTAAATACCTCAGAGAACTTTATAATCTAAATTAAACTCGGGCGTTTGAGAATCCTCTCCCAAGAAAGCCCCTCTTTCCCAAAGTGACCGTAATTTACAATCTCTTTATAGCGGGTTTCCAATAGGCTCAGATGGTCTATTATCCCTTTTGGGGTTAAATCAAACTCTTTGGCAATAAGCTGTTCAATAGCCTGGTCTCCGCCTCTGTCTCCGTTATAGGTGTTGACCGAAATCGAGATCGGTTGAGCTATCCCAATGGCGTATGAGAGTTGAACCTCGCACCGGTTGGCCAAACCCCAAGCCACAATATTTTTGGCTACGTGGCGGGCCATATATGCCGCAGAACGGTCAACTTTCGATGGGTCTTTACCGCTGAAAGCTCCTCCGCCATGACGAGCCATCCCCCCGTAGGTATCGACAATTATTTTTCTTCCCGTCATCCCGCAGTCACCGGCTGGCCCGCCGATAACAAATCTCCCGGTGGGGTTAATAAAATACTTTGTTTTAGGGGTGAGCATATTTGTGTCGCCCAGAGCCTCTTTTATAATCTCTTCTATTATTGTCTCTTGGATCTCTTTGTGAGAAATCTTCTCGTCATGTTGATGAGAGACAACTACGGTATCTATTTCAACAGGGTTGCTATCTTCGTAAAGCAGTGTCACCTGTGCTTTGGCATCGGGCAAAAGCCACCAAATATCGCCGTTCTTTCGCTTTTGGGTCGCTTTTTGTAAAATTCTATGACTGAACATTATCGGAGCCGGCATAAGTTCTTTTGTTTCGTTACAGGCATAACCAAACATCATTCCCTGGTCCCCTGCTCCTTGGATACCCGCAGAACCGTCAACCCCTAAGGCGATATCGGAAGATTGCTTTTGGAGGAACTTCAGAACTTTTAAATTTTTGTAATCAAAACCCCGGTTCTCTTCTATATACCCTACGTCTTTGACAACCGAGCGAACAATTTCCTCAACTTTAAGAGTTGCTTTTGAGGTAATTTCTCCCGAAACAACAACCGTATCAGTTGTTGCCATTACTTCACAGGCAACTCTTGAATTCTTATCTGTGGCAAGACAGTTATCTAAAACCGCATCGGCAATCTGATCGCAGACTTTATCGGGGTGTCCCTCGCTGACAGATTCGCTGGTAAAAAGCTGCTTCCCTTTTCTAAGCATTATTCTAAACCTCTTTCTGTTCTCTCAGCGGGGGAAGATTGGGATCCACAAGAATTCTGACTTGCTTGAGAAGCCCTTCTCCTTCGCTTTTGGTTGTTACCCCCTCAAACTCGTTTAGTGCAGTATGAATCAATCTTCTTTCAAATGGGTTCATCGGCTCCAAAAGCTTTGAGCGGCCACTCTTTTTTACCTGACTTGCCGTTCTGTAAGCGAGCCTAACAAGACTCTCTTCGTGCCTTAAACGGTAATTTTCACTGTCGAGGACTATTTTAACCGAGGAATCCAACTGCCCTGCAAACACATTGACAATCAGTTGAATAGCATCGAGATTCTTCCCTTTCTTACCGATAATAATACCGCTGTGTTCGCTGATAATATCCAAAGAGAGTTTGTCTTCCCGTCTGTAGGCAACCTTAACTGTTGCCGGATAGCCCATTTTCTCAAAGAGTGTAACGGTGTAATCAACCACTTTTTGTTCGAACTCATCGGGTTCCTGCTTTTGGTTGTTATCAATATGGACTCTTATGCGGACATTCCCTTTTTTAAAAAGCCCCCTTTTACCCCGATCTACAATTTCAATATCGAGTTGATCCTGATCTAAATCCAACTCTTCTAAAGCCAACGTTATGGCTTCTTGTTCTGTTTTACCTTCAAATTCTTTTATCATAAATAATTCTCCTAAAACCCTTAGCCCTTTTTGCCTTTGAATTGAGGTTTTTTTACAGCCTCAGCTTGCTTCTTATTCCTTCGTGAATTAACAAATACCTGTTGTCCGATAGAGATAAAGTTCATCACCATCCAGTAAAGAAGGAGGCCCGACGGGGCGTTGTAAAGGATAAAGAAGAACATAATCGGCATCCCCAGCATCATAAATTTGCCGGACATACCACTTTGTTGTGTTCCTGCTTGGTTAATTCTAAAAGAGAGAATCATTGAAGCCACATAAAATATAGGCAACAGTCTGATGTTACTGCCTATAACTGGCAAGCTTACGGGTGCAAAATTCCAAATTGTCTCGGGCATCGACAAGTCTTCAATCCAGCCGGGGATAAATAGAGCTCCTCTTAGTTCAA
This sequence comes from Candidatus Cloacimonadota bacterium, assembly GCA_020532365.1. Taxonomy (GTDB): domain Bacteria; phylum Cloacimonadota; class Cloacimonadia; order Cloacimonadales; family JAJBBL01; genus JAJBBL01. Next base: position 8,510 of record JAJBBL010000027.1, read on the forward strand.
AGTGTTTATTTAACAATCCATAAAGGGCGATGAAGATTGGGAACTGTAAAAGCATCGGCAGACATCCTCCAATCGGATTGATCCCCTCTTTTTTATACAGATCCCCCATCTCTTGGTTCAGTTTTGTTGGGTTATCTTTATATTTAGCCCTTAGCTCTTCCATTTGAGGATTCAGAGACTGCATTTTTGCAGTCGAGTCCATACTTTTCTTGGTAAAGGGCTGTAACACAATTTTTATCAGAATGGTCAGAAGAATAATGGCAATACCGTAGTTAGGAATTAGACGGTAGAAGAAAGCCAGTAACCATTTTAGAATCGATTCCAACCACCCCAGCCAGGTGCTGCTGTCGATTGCTTTCTCTAAATTTAAATCGGAAAGCCCAAAACCGTTATCATCTGCTTTGTTGTAGATAGCCATGTTTGCTTTCAGTTGAGGTCCCACGTAGAATCTGAAAACATCTTTAGAATTGGCGGTTCTTAACGCTGTTCGCGAAAAGTAGAGTCTTGATTCTAAAAGAATATTTTCCGATTTACCCTCCTGAAGGGTTGTTGTGTAAGAAGCAGCATCGGTTATCCCTATAACTGAAAAATATTTTCCGGCAATCGCTACCCACGAGAGATGGTCGGAGGTTTGGTAGGTTCCGTCTTTAAGTTTCGGTCTGCTTTTTTTTCCGTTTTGTTCGATATAAAACCGACGGTAAGTGTAATTGCCATCGGGAGTCTCATGAAAAGCGGGCCCCAGTTGAGGTTCGAAGGCCAGCGTATATGCGAATCCATCATAGTTGAGCCCGATAGCTTTATTTTGGGTATTTTTAAGCTCTATCGCCAGTTCAAAAAGATAATCGTCAGCACCAAAGCGGAAAGTTTTTACTAAGGCAAAACTCTCGTCGGTAGGATTGCCATCTTTACCGACAATGGCGAACATTTGGGAAAATTCAACTCTGTCTTCTAATATTTTGTATTTGAACGGTGCATCGATGGGATTTGTTTTGTTGTTGCCAACATACAATGAAAATGGGTTTGGAGAAGATCCGTCATTGAAAATAAGCTCGACAGGAGAGCCTTGGGCAAGGTGTTTTTTAAGCTTAAGTGATTTTACGGAAGCGCCGATTGGATCAAACTCAATTATAAACACATTGGTTTCAAATTTAAAAATATCTGTAGGGATATCCGTCTCAAGAGCTACAAGGCTCCCTTCCACATTTGATGCCCATCCGTACTCTGCCGCTGTTTTATAAGAGGGAGTTTCAATGACAGTACTCTCTTGGCTGACAGTTTGAGTTGGGGCTGCCTGAACTTCGCTTGTCTGTTCGGGGCTAAAAAATTTAGTCTGAATTCCCATTCCAACTGTAATTATTATTACAGAAAGGACAATTGCAAGTATGGTATTTTTTTCCATATCGACTCCTGATTTTTGTTACAGCGACGTGGTAATCAGAAAAGGGGTCAGACTAGTGATTTATATACTTCTGCTTTCAGAAACAAGTTTGTTAAATGTTTCCGCTGTTGTTCAAACTCTAAGTCCTTTCCTGGATACACTACGATTGCAAAATCGAGACCGTTTATGAAATTTGGGTTTTCATTTCTCCAAATCTCTCGCAACTGACGCCTTATGCGGTTGCGAGATACTGCATTTCCATAGTGTTTAACAGGGATAACAACAACTCTATTTCTCTCTTTCCCATTTGGTGCCACAATAAGCTTAAACTGGTGTGAAGAGAATTTTTTGCCACTACGAAATATTGCATCAATTTCCGGTCTCTTTTTTACCGATTGTTCTCTAGTAAGGCTTTTTCTCATCACTGACGCTAAGTTTTTTTCTCCCTTTTGCCCTTTTTCTGGCAAGGATTTTTCTGCCAGCTTTTGTTGCCATGAGAGCTCGGAAACCAAATTTTCTATTTCGTTTAGTTCTGCTTGGTTGATAGGTTCTTTTCATGAGGAAATCTCCAAATATGTATCGCTTTA